>JAKEEX010000547.1 GCA_022616315.1 Myxococcaceae bacterium | reverse complement strand
TAAGGTGTGCGCCGTCGGACGGCGGGAGCAGCGCGAGCGCACGCCAGAGAACTCGACGTCCGGGCGCGCCTTGCGCCCGTCTGCCGGCAGGGGAAGCAATGGCGCTGCAGTCCCACGTCTCCGGAAAAGGAGTTCCCGTGCCAAAGCGAACCAGTGCCCTCCGTCCCCGCCGCACCCGCCGACCCGCGGGTGCCCTCAAACGCGCCGTCCGCCGCAAGGTCGCCACCCGCCGCGTGAAGCGCGCGGTCCGCAAGGCGGGCGCCGCGGCCAAGCGTGCCGTCCGCCGTGCCACCGTCAAGCGCGCCGCCGTCAAGCGCGCCGCGCCACGCCGTGCGGCCAAGGCTCGCCGCACCACCACCACCCGGCGGAAGACCACGACCCGCGCCGTGGCTCCACGCCGGGCAGCCGCACGCAGCATGCGTCGCACGGCACGCCGGATGGGGCGCGCGCTGAAGGGCCGCTAGGCTAGAGCGCCCGTCGCGACGGCATCACCGCGTTGGCCACGAGCAGCCCGGCCACCAGCGACACCGACACCAGGGCCATGGAGAAGGCGGTGTCCACGCCGGCCACGGTGTCCTTCGCCAGGAGTGACTCGAGGCTGCGAAAGCCGACCGAGCCGGGCACGAGCAGGATGATGCCTGGCACCAGCGTGATCAATGCGGGACGGCCGCGGAGGCGGGCAAAGGCGTTGCTCGCCACACCGAGCGCCAGCGCCCCCACGAACGCGCCGAGCTGCGTCCCCAGCACGACGGCCCCGAGCCGCGCCGCGCCGTACGCGACGACGCCCGCGAGCACCACCCAGCCCGCGTCCGAGCGCCGCGCGCGGAAGATGACGCCCATGGCGAGCATGCCCAGGGGCAGCACCACGAGCTCCGTCCAGCCCGCGAGCGAGGGCCCCACCGAGGGCCCCGCCGTGGGCGGGAGCAACAGCGCGAGTCGTCCGCCGAGCGCCACGCCGAAGCCGAGCTTCAGGAAGTCCACCGCCGTGCCCACGAGCCGCGACGTGCCCGACATGAGGTTGCGCGTGGCGAGCTCGTTCACCGCGGTGGTGAGCGACAGGCCCGGCAGCAGGACGATGAGCCCGGCGAGCGTGGCCACCTGCACCGACAGCGGCCCGGCCACGTGCGCGCACAGGACCGCCACCGCGGAGGCCAGCACCGCCGCGAGTGGCACCAGCACCCGGCCCAGCGCACCGACGCGCTCGGCGCCCACGGAGAGGCCTCCGACGAGGAAGCTCGCCACCGCCGCCACCGCCATCTCCCGCACGCCCCCGCCGAAGAGCCGCCCCCAGCAAGCGGCCACCACGGCAAAGCACAGCAGGGTGAGCGGCACCCCGTGGGGAGGGGGCGCCGCGAGGATGGCGTCCAGCTCCGCCGCTCCATGCTCGAGGCCCCTCTCACCTCGCGCCACGGCCTCCACGAGCGCGTCCAGCCTGCTGAGGCGGTCCAGGTCCACGTCCCCCGGCTCCACGCGGACGAGGCAGGTGCGCTGGGCCTCGGGTGGGCCGAAGGAGGCGAAGATGGCGGTGGGGGACGAGAAGAAGCGTCCCTCCATCCCCAGCCGGGCGGACACCCGCTGCATGGCGTCCTCCAGCCTGTGGGCCGGGGTGCCGTAGCGGTGCAGCGCCTCGCCCAGCGCGAGCGTGAAGCGGACCGCGGCCCCCTCGGGCGGAGCGGAGGCTGCGAGCAGCAGAGGCGGGGAGAGCGCGGACACGGGCCCGCTCAGTGCACCCTCCGTCGGGTGAAGTCAAAGCCTTCACCCGATCCAGGCCACGCCCTGGGAGGCCTGGGGCGGGCCGACGGTGGGCCCCATGCCCTGCATGCGTCCTGCCGAGGTATGATGTCGCTCATGGCTCCTCAAGACGTCGGCGGAGCAGTGGGGTGCTGCATGGCGCGCACGTGGGGCCAGCGACTCCTTCCCCTCGTGGGCCTCCTGTCGCTGGGCTGTGCCGCGGGCCAGCACACGGTGCGTCCGGACGGGGTGCCGCGCCTCCTTCAGCGGGCGCAGGAGGCCGGCCTCGAGCTCGAGGTGCCCTTCGACATCGACCCGGGGGC
>JAKEEX010000062.1 GCA_022616315.1 Myxococcaceae bacterium | reverse complement strand
CCTCCTGCAAACACCGCGGCTCACCATGAGGCCCAGAGCTTGAAGCCCGTGGCGGCCAAGGCAAACGCGGCCATGGGTACCGTTGTGCTCGATATCTTCCCAGTTGCCCAGGTCACCATCGACGGGCGCGACTTCGGCCAGGCGAGTGGGTCTCGCACCCTCAGGTTGCCGGTGGGTGGTCACCGCGTCGTGCTCCGACACAGTCACCGCAGCAAGACGTACACGGTCACGGTGCGCGCTGGCCGCACTACCGAGATCAAGTTCAACGCGTTCAAGGTGGAGTGAGCTGCTTCTCGCGGTCCATATGGCTCGCAGGGGAGCCTGGTTGCCCCCCAGCGAGTGCGCCGATGGACGCCCTTGACAAGTTCGCACAGATGTAAAAATCATTTTTACATCTTCGTATGCCCCGCTATTCACCTACAGGAGACGTCCCCGGGTGGGGTGAGCTGTACCAGGTCGCCGAGGGCCAGGGTGGCTACTTCACCGCACGGCAGGCTGCCGAGCACCACATCAGCCGCCAGCTGCTCCGCTACAGCGTGAACGCCGGCCACCTCGAGCGCGCTGGGCGTGCCGTTTTCCGCCTCCGACGCTACCCACCCAGCGCCCGTGAGGAGCTCGTTCTCCTGTGGCTGTGGGCGCGTGGCGAGGGGGTCTTCAGCCACGAAACTGCACTCTCTCTCTCCACGGCCTGTCCGACGCGCTCCCCGTGGCCGTGGACATGACGGTTCCCTCGTCCTGGCGCGGCCGGCGCCTCAAGGTGACCGAGGGACTCATTCTTCACTTCGCCGACGTGCCGGCAGCCGAACGCATCTCCTGGGGAGCACTCCCCGTGACGAACGTCCCGCGCACCCTCAACGACTGCGCCGCAGCTCACGTCGAGGACCAGCTCCTCCGCCAGGCACTCGTTGAGGCCCGGCAGCGAGGACTGCTCCTGGAAGCCGAAGAGGCTTCTCTTCACCCTTGGCTCCGCTCCATCCGCTCGCGGCCTCGTCTCACTGAACCTGGGCAACTCGAGGCGCAAGTTGCCACCTCTGACCATGTTGCGCAGCGCGTGCAACTCACCGATCCGAGGCAACTCAAGAGCCCTCGGAGCCCGAGGGCACCGGTCAAACCTGCCGCTGCTCCGACTCCGCGGGCGCCGGACGTTCGGGGAAGTTCACGGTTTCCTCGAGCCACGCCCGGTGACGGTGTTCGTCCGCGTGGCACTCGGAGATGAGTCGCTGGAGGTCGGGCGGCCAGTCCAATCGCAGCATGACCCCATAGGTCCCGTTGCTGAGCTCCTCGTTTCCGAGCAGCGCCAGGAGCGCCGCACGCGTCCCCATGGCGGCCGTCACGGAGGTGATGGTCTTCAGCACCACACCCGTGAGGTCGGGCCTCATCGACACCGGGTCCCCTCCGAGTCGGACGATGAGCTCGTTGTACGCGTGCGCGTGCCGCTCGTGCTCCTGTCGGAACGCCTCGAGCCTCTCCCGGATGGGCTGCTCGCTGACCCGGTCCATCGCGGCCCGGTAGGCCCCCATCGCGTCCACCTCGAGCTTCGCCAGCGTCCGGAGCCGCATCAGCATCCACTTGTTGCGTTCCATCGGCGCTCTCTCCGGGATGGGGTCCTCTCCACGTCCGTCACACCGCCTGCGTCCGCGCCCTCGCGGCCTCGTGGATCCGCGCACTCCGCGGTGGGCAGTCCCGCTCCCGGCACGCATCGCGTCGCCGGTGTGCCATCACGATGCCGATGCCCATGAAGGCGGTGAGGAACATCAGCGCGTTGGTGACGACGAAGACCCAGTTGCCCACCAGGACGCTGTAGAACGTGAAGCCCGTGGAGGCGGTGAGCTGCCCCACGAAGAGCCAGGTCGATTCGCCCCGGCCCGAGCCCTCCTGCCACTGCCTGAGCACCTGCCGGGCAAGGGTGAGCACGAGCACCAGCGAGCTGAACCAGCCGATCACCTCCACGCCTGGGTTCATCGCGCGCCACGCCTCCCGTCCAGGCCCAATGTGCGCACCCGGCCCTGTGCCCGGGAGCCCTCGCTCCCCTGCCCTTCGTGGAGGCATGCGCGTGCTACGTGCTCGCGTGAGCGGAACTGGTGCCCGGCCACCGGAGGGGGTTGCGTTCCACCCGCCGCCCGCGCCAGAAGCGGTCCGCTTCCGGAGCGCCCCTCGTGGCGTCCCGTCCGAGGAGACTCACGCATGTCCGCACACGCCAGCTCTGCT
>JAKEEX010000546.1 GCA_022616315.1 Myxococcaceae bacterium | reverse complement strand
GGGCCGGGAAATGCTACGGACGCGCCGTGCACCCTCGCCTGCCCACCGGGAGGAACGGGACTTCCCACGGCGGGGGGCTCGCGGGAGGCGGGCGGGCGGCCGGACGCGCAAGGCGTGCACGCAACCTCCCCACGCGGGCATGCCTTGCGGATAGAGTCCGCCGCTTTCCAGCCGGCGAGGAGCACACAGAGATGGAGCGGCAGCAACCCCTCGTGGGAATCATCATGGGCAGCCGGAGTGACCTCGAGCACCTGTCACCCGCGCGCGAGCTCCTCGGGGAGCTCGGTGTGCCCCACGAGGTGCGAATCGTGAGCGCCCACCGGACGCCGGACTGGATGTACGAGTACGCGTCCACGGCGGAGCAGCGCGGCCTGCTGGTCATCATCGCGGCGGCGGGCGGAGCGGCACACCTGCCGGGCATGGTGGCGTCCAAGACGCTCGTCCCGGTGCTGGGAGTGCCCATGCCCACCACCATCCTCAGCGGCGTGGACGCGCTCCTCTCCATCGTGCAGATGCCCAAGGGAACGCCGGTGGGCACGCACGCCATCGGGGCTCCGGGTGCGGCCAACGCGGCCTTCCAGGCGGCGTGCATCGTGGCGCTCCAGCAGCCGGAGGTCCGCGAGCGCCTGAAGGCCTGGCGCGAGGCGCGGCGCGACGAGGTCCTGCGCGCGCGCGAGGTGTAGCGGAGTGACGACGATGCCCATCCTCCCCGGCTCTGTCATCGGCATCCTCGGTGGTGGTCAGCTCGGCCGCATGACGGCGCTGGCCGCGCGCAGCCTCGGCTACCGCCTGGCCGTGCTGGACCCCGACCCGCGCTGCGCCGCACGTCCCGTGGTGGAGACGTGCCTCACCGCCTCCTTCGACGACCCGGCCGCTGCCGAGGAGCTCGCCCGCGTCAGCGACGTGGTGACGCTCGAGATCGAGAAGGTCTCGCTCGAGGGCCTCACGCGCGCGGCGCAGCTCGTGCCGGTGCGCCCCGGGCGCGCCGTGCTGGAGGTGGTGAACGACCGCGGCCGGCAGAAGGCGTGGCTCAAGCAGAACGGCTTCCCCATGGGCCCCATGGAGGAGGTGACGTCCGCGGAGCAGCTGCGGGAGGTGGCGCAGCGCTTCGGCACGGGCCTCTTCGTCAAGCGCACCTTCGGCGGCTACGACGGCCGCGGCCAGGCGGAGCTCGACCGGCCCGAGGACGCCGAGCGCGTGTGGGAGCTCCTCGGCAAGGCGCCCTGCGTGGCCGAGGAGGCGCTGCAGCTGGAGCTCGAGCTGTCCGTGTGCGTGGCGCGCCGCCCGGGGGGTGAGACCGCGGTGTACCCGCCCGCGCTCAACCACCACGAGGAGCGCATCCTCGCCTATTCGCTGCTCCCGGGCCCCCTGCCCACGGGC
>JAKEEX010000545.1 GCA_022616315.1 Myxococcaceae bacterium | reverse complement strand
TGCTTGAGCGTGGCCTTCCGGGTGTCATTCTTACCGCGGTAGAGCGGAAGCCCGATTCCCTCAGCCGGGTTGTAGAGTACCTTGGACAGTTGCTCAGGGTTGCCTAGCGGCAGGAGCTTGCCCGCCGCCTCGTTGGCCTTTAGGCGCGCGGCCTGCAGCCTCTTGGTGGCCTCCTCCGCCTCGTGCTTCACCAGCGCCTGGTCCACGTGCACGCCGCGCTGCTCCATCCCCAGCACGTGCCGGTACTCGCGCAGGTGCATGTAGTACAACTCGCGCGCGGCCTCGTCCTGCCAGGCCGCGCGGCGCTTCATCAGCAGCCCCAGGTTCAGCGTCAGGCGGGTGTCCTGGCATGCGTAGGGGGCGAGCACGCCGCGCAGCGGCAGGAGGCTGTAGTCGTCGCACTGCAGCGCCTTCCGACACTCCTTGAGTAGGTCCTCCTCGTCCGGCTTGCGCCCCAGGTACACCGCGCCTAGGTGCTTCAGGGCGTGCCCGCCGTGGGCCCACGTTTCCTTGGCGTCGTCCCAGGCGTCCACCTGACGCTCGTCCGTGAACATGGACAGGAGGTACACGTCCTCCCACGACTCCCACGGGGGCTCCAGCCCATCCACCAGCACCATCTTGGCGTCGAAAGGCCAATTGTGCCCGAAGGCCGGGAGGCCGGAACGGAAGGTGCTCTCCAGCCGCTCCATGACCGCGGCCACCGGCAGGTTCGCAGGCTCCGGCTCCGCGTCCAGCAACGCGAGCCACCGAGCCCCACCCTCCGCCTGGGCCAGAAGGTCCCGGCGGCGCGTCCACGGATAGGAGCGATGGCGCACCGGGACGTAGAAGTCCACGTCCTTGCCGTAGCTGATGCTGAACCCCGCCATGCGGGTGTCCGTGCCGTAGGGGGTGAACCGCTCGTCCTTCACCTCCGTGGTTTCCGTGTCGAAGGCGTAGCAGGGGACGGCCCTCTCCACGACGGGGCGGAGCAGGGCATCCAGGCGGTCCAGGTCGGCGACCAGCTCCATGAACCTGGGAGGGTAGGCGCCCACGGCCCGGGCGCAACCCCTCCCCGCGGGGTGGACGTGATGCGGCGGCAGACCAGCAACACG
>JAKEEX010000544.1 GCA_022616315.1 Myxococcaceae bacterium | reverse complement strand
GAGTCCCTCGTCGCGCAGGGCGAGGCCCAGCGCATGGGCTACGAGGAGAGCGCCAAGCTGGCCTGGCAGAGAGGCGGCCACGTGTGCCTGGTGGTGGCGCGCGCCAAGTACAAGGTGCCCGGCGAGGTGCCCGAGGAGGCTCAGCTGTCGACGACGCCCATGCCGCCCGAGACGCTCGAGCGCAGCATGGCCGCCCCCTCGCTGCTCGCCCACGTGGCCGTGGCGAAGTACTGCGACGGCCTGCCTCTCTTCCGCATTGCCGACGCCTTCGCCCGCGACGGCGTCCCCGTCGACCGGGCCACGCTTGGCCGCTGGCTGGAGGACGTGGGCGCCACCCTCGGCGTCACCGTGCTGGAGGCCTGCCGCAAGGAGGCGATGGCCACCGCCTTCTGCCTCGCCACCGACGCCACGGGCATTGCCGTGCAGCCCGTCCGCATGCCGGGCCAGCGCCAGCCGTGCCGACGCGGCCACTACTTCGTGCACCTCGCCGACGACGACTACGTCTTCTTCGAGTACACGCCGAAGGAGACGAGCCGGGCTGTGGCCGAGATGTTTCGGGGCTTCTCCGGCTACATGCAGCTGGACGCCAAGAGTGTCTACGACGTCCTCTTCGTCAGCCCCGAGGAGCGCCGCAAGCGCCTGGCGAAGACAGGCCCGCCCCTCGAGGACGATGACGCCGTCCGTTTCGAGGTGGGGTGCTGGTCGCATGCCAGGCGCAAATTCTGGGAGGCCGCCGTAGCGAAGGTGCCCGTGGCGCGCGAGGCCCTCTTCCGCATTGGGCGCCTCTTCGCCCTCGAGGAGGCGTGGCGTAACCGTCCGCACGCCGAAGTCCATGCCCTGCGCCAGCAGTACTCCCGTCCCCACGTGGAGGCCTTCTTCGCCTGGGCGAGGCAGGAAGCCGCGCGCGTGGAGGGCCAGCGCAGCAGCCTCAACAGCGCCTTCGGCTACGCCCTGCGGCACGAGGCCGCCCTCTGCCGCTTCCTCGAGGACGGCCGTCTCGAGCTGACGAACAATGCCGCTGAGCGCCAGCTCCGCAGGGTGGCCGTCGGAAGGAAGGCCTGGCTCTTCGTCGGCAGCGACGACCATGCCGTCTCCGCCGGCAACCTCCTCTCCCTCATCGCCACCGCGCGCCTGCACGGCCTCGAGCCGGAGGGCTACCTGCGCGACGTCCTCCGGGTGCTGGCCCACTGGCCCCGCGAGAGGTACCTGGAGCTCTCCCCCAAGCACTGGGCCGCCACCCGCGCCCGCCTCGACGCGGCCGAGCTCGCCGCCGAGGTGGGCCCTCTCACCGTGCCCCCGCTCCTCGCCTCCACGGCGGCGGAAGAGCAGTCGGCTGCGCGCTGAACGGGCCTCGAGGGACATGGGCCCACTCTGCCGACCTCACCGGGCTGGCGGAACACGGGGTCCGTGCAGCGCATACGCGACTGCATGGTCGACAACACGCACGTCATCCGCCTCAAGGGGACGGGGAAGGACATGGTGCCGGCGCCGGAGATGGAGGCCTTCGCCCAACGTTTCGG
>JAKEEX010000543.1 GCA_022616315.1 Myxococcaceae bacterium | reverse complement strand
TGGTCTCCAAGACGGCGGTCAATGCCGCGTCGAGAGTCCCGAAGGCCGTGGTGCACGCGGTCAGGGCCGTGCCCAGGTTCGCGCTGCCCGTGGTGCCCACCTGCAGGAAGCCGCCCAGGACGGACGCGGAGCCGTTGGCCGTGAGGGCTACCGAGTAGGCCGAGAACGCGGCCCCCACGCCCGAGCCCGACGAGGCGAGCTTCCCGCGCAGGTCGTCGTACGCAGTGCTCGCCTGCGTGAGCATCGGCTGCGTGGCGCCCGCGGCCTGAAGGACCGCGCGCACGGCCACGTCGTTGGCGCGCGCCTCGAGCAGGGCCGCGGAGCGGATGGCCGCATCCGCCGCCGGCTGCGTGTCCACGGAAGCATTCAGACGCGCATCCACGACGGCGCGGAAGGAGGCGCTCGCGGCGCGCTCGGCCTCGGCCTCCTGTGTCTCCGTGCTCTCCTCCATCGCACCCTGGATGGCGGCAAAGAAGTCCGCGTACGCCTGCGTGGCATTCGTGCCCGTGGCCTCCAGCGCGGCGTCCAGCTTCGCGGAGGCCTCGAGCGAGGCCTGGAAGAGCTCGTCCTGCGTGACGGTGACACCTGCCTTCGCGTACGCCTTCACCTCGGACTCCTGGGCCGAGCGCGCCGCCGCCGCCAGGGACGCGACCGTCCTGGTCTGCGCCTCGGAGGACTGGGCGCGCGCCTCCTGCGCGAGCTTGCTCGTGATGCGCGAGCGCAGGTCCACCGTGTCCACGGTGTGCACGGCGGCGCCGTCCACCACCATCTTCACGAACACCTCGGCCTCGAGGGACGACTCGCTGCTCATGGCGGGCGCGGTGCGGGCCGTCTGGCCCTCCGCCGTCACCGCCGCGTCGAGCAGCGCGGAGGCCACGACCTCACCCTGGGCGTCCAGCGCCTGGAGCACCACGCGCTCCGTGCCACGCGCGAGCTCGAGGCTGTAGGTGTGGTCCGCCGTCACTTCCGCCTCGGCCACCACCGTCAGGCTGCCACCGGGCGCCACCGTGGACGCCGTCACGCGCGTGGCCGCCGCCGCCGTGCCCTGACCGCCCAGCACGGGCGCGCCGCTGCCCAGGCCCTGCTGCTGCTGGCCCACCTCGTCCGTTATCCGGCCCTTCACCTCCACGCTGCCGCCGCAGGCACCCAGGGTCAGGCCCACCAGGGCACTCACCACGCCCAGTGTCAGGTTCTTCGTCGTCTGCATGTGTCGCTCTCTGTGGGAATGCGGGGTTCTCTGCAATTGCGCCGCGACTCTCTTGCAGAGCTTCTGCCACTCGTAAAGGGGCGGAATCACAGGGCCTCGACTCCCTGGCCCCTGACGTGCGCGTCAGGCCAGGCGAGCGCGGCTGGCAGCCATGTCACAGAGGCGTCCGACCCGGGCAGGGTGGGCCGCGGGTCCGGAGGCCCCATAGCGTGGGGGGGCGCCCAAGCCAGAGGATCCCATGCCCGCCGCAGCGCCGGACGTGCCCACCGCCGAGGAGCTCACCTTCACGCGCCTGCGCACCATGCGGGCACAGGACTTCGACGCGCTCCCGTTCGGGCTCATCCAGCTGGATGCGGACGGACACATCCTCACCTACAACGCCACCGAGTCCCTCCAGTCACGCGTGGACAAGAGGCGCGCGGTGGGCCGCCAATACTTCGAGCAGGTGGCGCCGTGCACCAACACCGCGGCCTTCCGCGGCCGCCTGGATGCACTCGCCGCGCGCGGAGGCGGCGCCGAGTCCTTCGACTACTGCTTCCGTCTGCCCTGGGGCGAGCGCCCCGCCCGCATCCGCCTCATGGTGGGCGAGGACGGGAGCCGCTGGGTGCTGGTGACGAAGCCGGGCGCCGCCGCGGCCAGCGCAGCGTCGCACTGAAGCGTTCGACTCGGTGACGGCCCCTCACCTGAGTCCCTCTCCCCGAGGAGAGGGGAGGGTGGTTCACTCGCCGAGCTCGATCTTCTCCGTCACGTCCTCGTCCGACAGGACGGGGTTGGGCAGGGTGTCCAGCGCGGCCTTCAGGAGCTGGAAGGAGGGCGCGACGTACGGGGACACCTCCTCGCCCATCTCGGACACGTAGAGCGCGCGCTGCTCCTCGTAGAGGGGGTCCGCGGCGTCCCAGGAGCCCCCGGCCTCCGCCGCCCACACCTCCGCTCCGTCCTTGCAGCGGAACAGCTGCGCCGTCACGCCGGCCTCCACGCCATTGCCGCGCAGCTCGACGTTCTGCGGCTTGAGGACGAGCACTCCCTCCAGCCCCTCGCTGCACGCAGAGGTGGGCTGGAAGTCCGCGCTCGCGTCCACCCGGTTCTCCTTCGCGATGAAGTCCCGGTTCTGGTTGACGTACCGCCGCGCGATGAGGCTCCACAGCTGGCCCAGGCGCTCGTTCCCGGCAGGCAGGGGCGCCGTGACGACCACGAGCCGCTTCGTGGTCTGCCGGTCCACCTGCTCGTAGTCCGGGCGCACCCGGCTCATCTTCACGGCGGTGCAGCCGGAGGCGAGCACCACCACGAGGGCCATCAGGGACGGTCGCTTCAGAGGCATGGGCTTCTCGAGCTCCTTGCCCGTGCGGGCTCTTCCCCCGCACGAGGCGCTTCTCTTGGCATCAGGCCGCGGCCGTGGTGCCGGGGGACTCTGCTTTCGCGTCCTTGTCGGCGCGGGCCGTGCGGCGGTCATGCATCACCTGGAGCACGGCCGCAAGCAGCGTGAACGACACCAGCAGCGTGGTCATCAGGCCGAGGCTGGCCAGCAGGCCCATGGAGCGCAGGCCGTTGTGGTCCGCCGCTATCAGCGCCGCGAAGCCCGCCACGGTGGTGAGCGTGGAGAAGAAGACCGCCGCGCCCACCGAGCGCAGCGCCACCACGGGGCTCGTCCCTTCGAGGAAGCGGTGCATCAGGTACACGCCGTGGGAGACGCCGTAGCCCAGCACCACCGGCAGCACGACGATGTTCATGAAGTTCAGCCGCTGGTCCAGCAGCGACATGATCCCCATCATCACGCACATGCCCAGCGCGAGCGGCAGCAGCGCCGCCATCGCGTAGCGCAGCTTCTTGAAGTCCAGCAGCAGCACCACGAGGATCCACACCGCGGTGAGCGCCACGGTCAGGCGCGCGTCGAAGAGGACGATCTTCGCGAGCTGCGCGAAGAGGATGGGCAGGCCCGCGCCGTGGTAGACGGCGCCGTCCTTCGTCTTCACGTCCTCGATCTGCCCGGCGAAGTCCATCATCCGCTTGCCGTCCCACAGGTCCACCGTGGGGTAGACGAAGGTCAGGAAGCCGTGGTTCTCGGGCCGCGTGCTGGCCAGGTGGGTGAACTGCTCGCGGTACACCTCCGGCACCTCGTCCACGGAGTAGGGGCGCGCCTCGAGCATGCGGAAGAACATCCCCGCCTTCTCCTGGAGGTCGGGCGGCAGCGAGTCCTGGCTCAGGTCCGCGAGCTCCTCCTTCCACTCGGCCAGCACCTTCGCGTTGGCCTCCGCGGTCTCCTTCGGCGGCACGAAGCTGTAGAGGCTCACTACCTGGTCGATGGTGTCGAACCGCTCGCGGTCCAGCGGGGTGAACACCTCGTGGACCTTCTTCGCCTCCTCCAGGGTGGGGGTGTAGATGGCCACCGGGTCCGAGGAGATGTCGAAGCGGGCGGTGATCTCGTCCTGCATCTTCACCGCGGTCTGGGTGTCCGGCAGCAGGGCGCGGGTGTTGTAGTCGAACTGCACGCCCGCCCCGAGCCGCTTCCAGAACGGCTGGCCCTTCGGCACGCCGTTCTCCGGCGCCCACGGCATGGGGATGGCGAAGAGCGCCAGCACCACCAGGAGGGCGGTGCCCACCGCGATGATGGCCTTCGCGTGGGGGATGCGCTTCTCGTGCCCTTGAGCGTCCATGCCCTCCACCGGCGGCGTGACGCCGATGAGCTTCGCCGGCAGCTCCGGCTTCCAGCGGCCCAGGAGGACGAGCAGCGCCGGCTTGAAGGACAGCAGCACCAGGCCCGTGATGAGGATGCCGAAGCCGGCGAGGAAGCCGAACTGCGAGAAGCCGCGGAACTCGCTGAACATCAGCGCGTAGAAGCTGCCCGAGGTGGCGATGGCGGAGATGAAGGCCGGCACCGCGTCGTGCTCGAGCGCGCTCCTGAGCGCCTCGTCGTACCTCTTGCCCTCGCCCAGCTCCAGGCGCGTCCGCGTGATGAAGTGCACGCCGAAGTCCTCGCCCAGACCCATGAGGATGGCGGCGAGGATGGAGGTGATCATGTTCAGCTCGCCGATGGTCACCCAGGCGAAGCCCATGGTGAACAGCGCGCCCATGGCCATGCCCGCGGCCACCATCAGCACCGCGAAGGGCTTGCGGAAGTAGAGCAGCAGGATGAAGGCGATCGCGCCGAAGGACAGCAGCGTCACGGGCTTGAGCGACTGCTGGATGCTGTCCGCGTCATCCAGCGACATCTTGTAGCTGCCGGTGAAGCCGTAGGTGAGGGCCTTGCCCTTGGCGCTCGTGGAGCCGTAGCTCTCGGTGAGCGTCACCCCCAGCCTGTTCTCCTGGGACCAGGCCGCCAGGTCCGCGCGGAGCTTCTCCACGTACACCTTGGTCCGGTCGATCTCCGTGCCCTGCCACATGGGCTTGATGAGCAGGAGGACCATCTGGCGGTCATTGGAGATGTAGTAGTCGTCCGCGATGCTCTTCTTGCCGACGCTCCGATACTTGTCGACGAGGTCCGTCAGGTCGAGCTTGACCGGCTCGGTCTTCACCAGCTCGATGTAGAAGGGGTTGTTCCGGCGCAGCTGGTCCTTCATGTAGGCCGTGATGCGCCGCTTGCCCTCGATGAGGTCCTCGGTCTTGATGAAGAGGACCATCTTCTGCTGGATGAACTCGACCGGGACCTTGTAGGTCAGCGTCCGGACGTTCTCCTTGTCCGCGCTGATGCGCGCCGCAAGCTCGTCCGTCGCGGCCTTGAGCGCCTTTTCGTCCTCGCCGCGGATGCCGACCATGAGGAAGCCGGCGCCGCCCACCATGTCCACCACCCGCTTGACGTCCTTCACCTGCCGGAGGTCCTGGCTGATGAGGTCCAGCTGGTTGGAGTTGATGGTGAGGCGGGAAGCAGCCCAGCCCGAGCCGAGCGCGAGGATGGACAGGATGAGGATGACCGCCACCGGCCTGCGGATGATGAGGCTGGCGTAGGCGTGGGCGATGCGCTGGGGGAGGCTCTGCTTCATGGCGCGCGCACCCTAACCGCAAAGACACACGGGGGCGACACTTCCGCGCTCAGCCCGGCTGCCCTCCGCCCCGCGTGCCGGAAGGCCCGTGCACGTCGGGAATAAGGCGTGGGCATCACGCGCCACATGTCCGTCACGAACGGTGCGCCGGGCCCCGGAAACACGAGTGGCCGGGGAGGTGTCCCCCCGGCCACGGGTGAAGTGGGCGCGCCGCTCCGGGGCACACCTGGCAGGCAGGCGCTACTTCAGGGGCTGGCTCTTCAGCTCCTGCGAGACCTCGCGCATGCGGCCCAGCAGCCTGTCCCAGCCGCCCTGCGTCATCAGCGTCTTGATCTGGTCGTCCCGGATGCCCTGGAGCATGGAGTCCCCGAGCACGGTCACGTCCTTCACCCTCCACGCGGCGCCCTCCTTCACCACGGTGTAGCGGAGCTTGAGCTCCTGCTTCCTGAGCGGGTGGTGGATGAGGATGACGCTGGCCACGGAGGCGGTCTCGCCCTCCAGCTTCGGCGCGTCGTAGCTGATGTTCGCCAGGTTCTTGAAGTTCTCGCGCACCTTGGGGAACGCCATCTTCGCGAAGAGCTCCTTGAAGAGCTCCTTGAACTCGGCGCGCTGCGCGTCGGTGGCGGTCTTCCAGGCGTCTCCGAGCAGGTAGGCACCCTGGGCCTCGGTGGCGAAGTGCTGGAGGGCGGCCTTGTCACGGCCATAGCGGACGCTCTGGACCACCGTCTTCACCGGCTTGGCCACCGCCTCGTCGGAGGCGGCGAGCGCGGGCACGGCCAGCAGGGCGGCGAGCAGGAGGGCAGGGCGGGCGAGCGAGCGGACCATGGAACGGATGACTCCTTTGGAGACGGGGACCTTCGAGAAACCCCGGTGACCGGATTCGGGTGTGCGTGTTAGCGGACTGACCCCGCGGGGGCACGAAAAATTCTCGTGCGCAGCCGCCCTGTCGCCAGTCCGGTGGGGGAGGAGGTTTGACTCCATCACCCACCCGTCGCTACCTTCCGCCGCCCGTTAGTAGACGCGGAAATCACCCTCCTTCCCCCCAAGAGCGCAATGCCCAAGGACTTCCTCTTTACCTCCGAGTCCGTCACCGAGGGCCACCCGGACAAGATCGCGGATCAGATCTCGGACGGCGTGGTGGACGCCATCATCGCCAAGGACCCCCAGGCCCGCATCGCGGTGGAGACCCTGGTGAAGACGGGTCTGGCCATCGTGGCTGGCGAGGTGACCACCAGCTGCTACGTGGACATCCCGCGCATCGTGCGCGGCACCATCTGCCGCATCGGCTACACCGACAGCGCGATGGGCTACGACGGCAACACCTGCGGCGTGATGGTGGCCATCGAGGGCCAGAGCCAGGACATCGCGCGTGGCGTGGACCGCGGCGGGAACAAGGAGCAGGGCGCCGGTGACCAGGGCATGATGTTCGGCTTCGCGTGCGACGAGACGCCGGAGCTGATGCCCGCCCCCATCTCCTACGCGCACGCGCTCACGCGAAGGCTCGCGGAGGTGCGCCGCAAGGCCCACCCGTGGCTGCGCCCGGACGGCAAGAGCCAGGTGACGGTGGAGTACCGCGACGGGCGCCCGGTGCGCATCGACGCGGTGGTGGTCAGCACCCAGCACGCGGACGACGTGAGCAACAAGCGCATCCACGAGGCGGTGCGCGAGGACGTCATCCTCAAGGCGCTGCCCCGCTCGCTGCTCGACAAGAAGACCAAGTTCTACATCAACCCCACGGGCCGCTTCGTCATCGGTGGCCCCATGGGCGACTCGGGCGTCACCGGCCGCAAGATCATCGTGGACACGTACGGCGGCATGGGCCGTCACGGCGGCGGTGCGTTCAGCGGCAAGGACCCGTCCAAGGTGGACCGCTCGGCCGCGTACATGGGCCGCTACATCGCCAAGAACGTGGTGGCCGCGGGCCTCGCGCGCCGGTGCGAGGTGCAGGTGTCCTACGCCATCGGTGTGGCGGAGCCCGTGAGCGTGCTGGTGGAGACGTTCGGCACCGCCACCGTGGAGGAGGCGCGCATCGAGCGGGCGGTACGGCAGGTGTTCGGCCTGAAGCCCCGCGAGATCATCGAGGGACTGGACCTGCTGCGCCCCATCTACCAGCGCACCGCGGCGTACGGGCACTTCGGGCGGAACGAGAAGGAGTTCACCTGGGAGCGCACCGACACGAAGGATGCGCTCCGTGACGCCGCGACCGGGCCGGTGCGCTCCCCCCGCCTCAAGGCCGTGAACGGCTGATTCACTGAGCTGGGAGGGTCTGGACCGACGGGAGTCACCGTGTCGGCCCAGCCCCCTCACCCTTTCCCTCTCCCAGGCGGAGAGGGGAGGGGGACTCAGTACCGGTAGTGCTCGGGCTTGTACGGACCCTCGACCGGGACGCCGATGTAGGCAGCCTGCTCGGGGGTCAGCTTCGTCAGCTTCACGCCGAGCTTGTCCAGGTGCAGCCGGGCCACCTTCTCGTCCAGGTGCTTGGGCAGGACGTACACCTTCCGCTCGTACTTGTCGGTGTGCGTGTACAGCTCGATCTGCGCCATCACCTGGTTGGTGAAGCTCGAGGACATGACGAAGCTCGGGTGCCCCGTGGCGCAGCCCAGGTTCATCAGGCGCCCCTCGGCCAGCACGAGGATGCTGTGGCCGTCCGGGAAGACCCACTCGTCGTACTGGGGCTTGATGTTGACGCGCTGGATGCCCGGGACCTTCCTCAGTCCTGCCATGTCGATCTCGTTGTCGAAGTGGCCGATGTTCGAGACGATGGCCTTGTCCTTCATCTTCGCCATGTGCGCGGCGGTGATGACGTCGAAGTTGCCCGTGGCGGTGACGAAGATGTCGGCGGAGCTCACGACGTCCTCGAGCGTCTTCACCTCGTAGCCCTCCATCGCCGCCTGCAGGGCGTTGATGGGGTCGATCTCGGTGACGACGACGCGGGCCCCCTGGCCGCGCAGCGCCTGCGCGCAGCCCTTGCCCACCTCGCCGAAGCCGCACACGACGGCCACCTTGCCGGCAATCATCACGTCCGTCGCGCGGTTCAGCCCGTCGATGACGGAGTGGCGGCAGCCGTAGATGTTGTCGAACTTGGACTTGGTGACCGAGTCGTTGACGTTGATGGCCGGGAAGAGGAGGGTGCCGGCCTTCATCATCTCGTAGAGGCGGTGGACGCCCGTCGTCGTCTCCTCGGTGACGCCCTTGAGGCCGGCGGCCATCTTCGTCCAGCGGCCCGGGTTCCTGCGCTGCTCCTCCCGGAGCAGGCCGAGGATGACGCCCCACTCCTCGGGGTCCTTCTGCGGGTCGAACGCGGGCACCTTCCCGGCGCGCTCGAACTCCGCGCCCTTGTGCACCAGGAGCGTGGCGTCGCCGCCGTCATCGAGCAGCATGTTGGGGCCGCCGCCGTCGGGCCACATGAGGGCCTGCTCGGTGCACCACCAGTACTCCTCCAGCGTCTCCCCCTTCCACGCGAACACGGAGACGCCCCGGGGCGCCTCCACCGTGCCCTCGCGGCCCACCGCCACGGCCGCGGCCGCCGGGTCCTGCGTGGAGAAGATGTTGCAGGACACCCAGCGCACGTCCGCGCCCAGGTCCACCAGCGTCTCGATGAGGACCGCGGTCTGCACCGTCATGTGCAGGGAGCCCATGATGCGCGCGCCGGCCAGGGGGCGCTTGCCCCGGTACTCCGCGCGCAGGGCCATGAGGCCCGGCATCTCGTGCTCGGCGAGGCGGATCTCCTTGCGGCCGAGCTCGGCGAGGGAGAGGTCCTTGACCTTGAACTTCGGGCGGTCCGCGCCAGAGGTGCGCGCGGGGGTGTGGGGGGAGGTCGTCATGTCGGCTCCGGGATGCGGCGTGGTTGTGGGGAAAGAACAGGGGCTGGCGGGGGGCGTCAAGTGGAACGCTCCTGGCGTCGGTGGGCCCGGCCGCGGTGAACGGTGCGGCCAGGGCGGCCGGGAGGGGGTTGCCGCCCCCGGCCCGCAGGCGTAGACCGGCGCGCCCCCATGTCGCTCCTCGAAGCCATCGTCCTGGGCCTCGTCCAGGGCCTCACCGAGTTCCTGCCCATCAGTTCCACCGCTCACCTGCGCATCGCCCCGGAGTTCTTCGGCTGGCGTGACCCGGGAGCGGCCTACTCGGCCATCATCCAGCTGGGGACCACCTTCGCCGTCCTGCTGTACTTCGCGAAGGACATCGGCCGGCTCGCGGTGGCGTTCTTCCGGGGGCTGGCGACCCGTGCACCCTTCGGGACCGTCGACTCGCGCCTGGCCTGGTACGTCCTCATCGGGACGCTGCCCATCGGCATCGCGGGGCTCACCCTCAAGCACGCCATCGAGACGAGCTTCCGCTCGCTCTACGTCATCGCCGCGTCGCTCATCACGCTGGCGCTCGTCCTCTGGTACGTGGAGCGCCGGGCGAGCCACGCGCGCACGATGGCGGACATGCGGATGGGGGACGGTGTCCTCGTGGGCCTGTGGCAGGCACTCGCGCTCATCCCGGGTGCCTCGCGCTCCGGCACCACGCTCACCGGGGGGCTGGCGCTGGGCCTCCGGCGCGAGGACGCCGCGCGCTACTCCTTTCTGCTCTCGATTCCCGCCACCACCCTGGCCGGCATCTTCGAGCTGAAGAACCTGCTCGAGGTGCCCCTCGAACAGCGTCCCTCAGGGGCGGCAATGCTGGTGGGGACCGCGGTCGCCTTCCTCTCCGGGCTGGCCGCCATCGCGTGGCTCCTGCGCTACCTGCGCACCCGCTCGACCGCCGTCTTCATCGGCTACCGCATCGTGCTGGGGGTGTTGTTGCTGGTGCTGCTGGGCGCGGGCGTGCTGAAGCCCCTCTCCGGGCTGGAGAACGTGGACGTGCCGGACGCGAGCGGCCGCCCTGCCACGGAGAAGCAGGTGACGGACTGACGTGGACGCGCTCTGGGCACAGGTGAAGGCGCGCCTCGAGGCGCACGCACCGAGGGCGGTGAACCTGCCGGGCCTCGAGCTCCGCGAGGCGGCGGTGCTCGTGCCGCTGCGCCTGCACGGCGGCGTTCCGCACCTGCTCTTCACCGTGCGCCCCGCCACGCTCCGCAGTCATGCGGGGCAGGTGTCCTTCCCCGGAGGAGCGCGGGACGCGTCCGACCCCACGCCCCTGCACGCGGCGCTGCGGGAGGCCGAGGAGGAGCTGGGCATTCCGCAGTCCGCGGTGACGGTGCTCGGGCAGCTCGACGAGACGCCCACCACGAGCGCCTTCCGCATCGCGCCGTTCGTGGGCGCCGTGCAGGCGGACCTGCCGCTCTCCCCGAGCCCCGACGAGGTGGCCGAGGTGTTCGAGGTGCCGCTCGGGGAGCTCCTCGCTCCCGGCGTCCACCGCACCGAGCGCCGGGGCGCCATGGGGCGCGAGTGGGAGGTGGACTTCTACCCCTGGGGTGGCCACACCATCTGGGGTGCCACCGCGCGCATCGTTCGCAACCTGCTCACCCGCGTGGCAGACATGCCCGAGCTCCACGCTTCACCCACCCGCACACCATGAACCTCTATCCCGTCATCATGGCCGGAGGCTCCGGCACCCGCTTCTGGCCGCTCTCGCGCAAGGCGCGCCCCAAGCAGTTCCTCCCGCTCGCCTCCAACCAGCCGCTCATCGTGGACACGGTGACGCGCCTGAAGGGACTGGCGTCGCCGAAGGACACGCTCGTCGTGTGTGGCCCGCTGCACGCGCCGTCGGTGCGCAAGCTGGTGAAGGGGCTGCCGAAGGCCAACCTGCTGGTGGAGCCCGTGGCGCGCAACACCGCCCCGGCCATCGCGCTCGCCGCGCTGCACGTGGCCCGCCGCGACCCGGCAGGAATCCTCGTGGTCCTTCCCAGCGACCACCACGTGGCGGACCTGCCCGGCTTCAGGGCGACGCTCGAGCGCGCCGCGGCCGTCGCAGCGCAGGGGCTGCTCGTCACCATCGGCATCCAGCCGAGCCACCCGGAGACGGGCTACGGCTACATCCGCCTGGGTGAGGCTCTGCCGCAGGCGGGTGCGCGCAAGGTGGCCGCCTTCGTGGAGAAGCCCGACGCGGCCACCGCCCGGAGCTACCTCGCCTCGGGCGAGTACCTGTGGAACGGCGGCATCTTCCTCTTCCGCGCGGATGCCATCCTCGAGGCGTTCCGCAAGCACATGCCCGACCTGGCCAAGGGGCTCGACAAGCTCGCGCCGAAGGTGGGCAAGCGCGACGAGGCCGCAACCCTCGAGCGCCTCTTCCCGAAGTTCCCCTCCACGTCCATCGACTACGGGGTGATGGAGAAGGCGGACAACATCGCGGTGGTGCCCGGGGACTTTGGCTGGTCCGACGTGGGCAGCTTCGGCGCCATCCCGGAGGTGCGCCCGGCGGACGCGCGCGGGAACGTGGTGTCTGGGAAGGGCGCAGTGGTGGTGGACTGCGACGGCTGCGTGGTGCTTGCCGAC
This sequence comes from Myxococcaceae bacterium, assembly GCA_022616315.1. Lineage (GTDB taxonomy): Bacteria > Myxococcota > Myxococcia > Myxococcales > Myxococcaceae > JAKEEX01. The sequence continues at coordinate 1,135 of JAKEEX010000543.1, read as the reverse complement.
GGGCGGCCGCTCGCGGTGGTGGGCCTCAAGGACGTGGTCGTGGTGGACAGCGGCGACGCCATCCTCGTGGTCCCGCGCGAGAAGGCGCAGGATGTGCGCAAGGCGGTGGACGCGCTCAAGGAGCGGAGGCTCGAGAAGTACTTGTAGCGCCCGCTCTCCCACCAGGCAGGGAAGCAGACAGTGGAGGCTTCACGCCGGTGCCTCCGGCGCCGGGAATATGGGATACAGGGCGCCCCGAAAAGGACGCCACGTGAATACGCACATCTTCCGCGAGTACGACATCCGAGGCCTCGTCGACAAGGACCTGACCCCCGAGGTCGTGGAGCTGCTCGGCAAGGGGTTGGGCACCGTCATCCGCCGCAAGGGCGGCACCCGCGTGGTGGTGGGCCGCGACTGCCGCGAGTCCTCCACCGTGTTCCGCGACGCCCTCTGCAAGGGCCTCACCTCCACGGGCCTCCACGTGTGGGACGTGGGCGTGGTGCCGACGCCGCTGACCTACTTCGCGGCCAACACCCTGCCGGTGGACGGCCTGGCGATGATCACCGGCAGCCACAACCCGCCGGAGTACAACGGGTTCAAGATTGGCGCCGGGAAGACCACCTTCCACGGTCCCGAGATCCAGGCGCTGCGTCGGCTCATCGAGGCGTGCGACTTCGAGGTGGCGGCCACGCCGGGCGGTGTGGCGCCCTTCGACATCATCACCCCCTACAACCACTTCGTGCAGCAGACGGTGAAGGTGGGGCGCAAGGGGATGCGCATCGTCATCGACGCGGGCAACGGTGTGGGCGGGCACGTGGCGGTGCCGCTCTTCCGGGCCATGGGCTTCGACGTGGTGCCTCTCTACTGCGAGATGGACGCCCGCTTCCCCAACCACCACCCGGACCCGACGGTGGTGGAGAACATGGAGGACCTCATCGCGGCGGTGAAGCGCGAGAAGGCCGAGGTGGGCATCGCCTACGACGGGGACGCGGACCGCATCGGCGTGGTGGACGACCAGGGCAACATCCTCTGGGGCGACCAGCTGATGATCCTCTTCTCCCGCGCCGTGCTGAAGGAGGCGCCGGGGGCCTCCATCGTCGGCGAGGTGAAGTGCAGCTACACGCTCTACGACGACATCGAGGCGAAGGGTGGCAAG
>JAKEEX010000542.1 GCA_022616315.1 Myxococcaceae bacterium | reverse complement strand
GGGACAGGCGTCGCGCGCGGTCCACGCCACGGCCGAGGCGCGTGATGTCCGCGCGCTCCAGGACCGGGTGGAAGCGTCCATCCTCCCGACGCTCGGCCACGAGGAGCAGGATGGAGTTGGTGCCGATGTCGATACTGGCGAAGCGCGGCATGGGGGCGCAGATTAGAGCACCGCCTCCAGCGCGTCCCCCAGGCGCTCGTAGTCCCGGAGGGAGTTGTAGAGCTGCGCCGACAGGCGCACGTGCTTGCGCGGAGGTGCGGGGAAGGGGACGACGGGAATCTCCACCTTGAAGCGGCGGTCGAGCGCCTCCTGCACCCAGTCCACGTCCAGCGGGCTGTGCCAGCCGGGCTCGCCAGCCGTGTCCGGAAGGAGGACCGCGGCCATCGAGCCCACCATGGAGTCCGGGCAGGGCAGGGGCGTGCCGAGCCGTTCAGCCAGTCGACGGCGGGCGCGCAGCGCGAGCGTCCGGTTGTGCTCCATCACCGCGGGCCACCCACCCGGCAGGAGCCCCCCGACGAAGCGCAGCGCCTCGGGGACACACAGGAACGAGGTGGGGTCGCCCGTGCCCATCCAATCGAACTCGAGCCGGAAGCGCGAGCGGTCCTCGCGGGGCGAGTTGTGCCCGTGGCTCACCACGAGCGGACGGACCCGCGCCTGCCAGTCCTCGCGCACGTGAAGGAACGCAGCACCCTTCGGCGCGCACACCCACTTGTGACAGTTCCCCGTGTAGGCCGCCGCGCCAAGGCGCTCGAGCGCGAGGGGCACCTGGCCCGGGCCGTGCGCACCATCCACCAGCGTCTCCACGCCCCGCGAGCGCAGCTCTGCCACGAGCCGCTCCACGGGGAAGACGAGCCCGGTCTGGCTGGTGATGTGGTCCACGAGGCACAGCCGCGTGCGGGGCGTCACCTTCGCCAGCACCGCCTCCAGCACGGCCTCCGGACCGGGCGTCGGCCACGGTACTTCGGCCACCACCACCCGGGCACCCGCGGCCGCAGCGACGACCTCCAGCGCGTTGCGGGACGCGTTGTACTCGTGGGTGGTGGTCACCACCTCGTCGCCAGGCTGCAGCGGAAAGGCGCGCAGGAACGTGTTCACGCCCGTGCTCGCGTTGGGGACGAAGGCGAGGCCCTCGGGACGCGCGCCCACGAAGTCCGCGAGCACGGCGCGCGCCTCGTCGAGCAGGGCCTCCAGCTCCCGCGCGAGGAAGCGCAGCGGCTGGCGCTCCATGCGCTCGCGCAGCCGCGTCTGCGCCTCCAGCACCGGCACGGGGCAGGCGCCGAAGGAGCCGTGGTTGAGGAACGTCGTCTCTGTCTCCAGCAGCCAGTGGTGCCGGAAGGGGGAGTCTCGCGTCTCCTCAGCGGCCACCGACGCGGCCCCACGACGGCGTGTAGAACGTGCCCTTGTCCACCGGCAGCGGCACCTGGCTCTGGCCGTCCGTGGTCATCACGTACAGACGCTTCCCACCGTCACGCGTGGAGGTGAACATGATGAGCCGGCCGTTCGGAGCGAACACCGGCTCCTCGTTGTTGCCCTGGTCCTGGGTGAGGCGCGTCACCTTGCGCGTGGCCACCTCCACGGTGAAGAGGTCGAACGCGTTGCGCTCGTCTCGCGCGGTGAAGGCGATGAGGTCCCCGCGGGGAGACCAGTCCGGCGTCTGGTTGTAGTTGCCCTGGTAGGTGAGCCGCTGCACGCCGCTCCCGTCCGCGTTCATCACGAAGACCTGCGGGTTGCCGAAGCGGTTGGACACGAACGCGAGCCGCTTGCCGTCCGGGCTCCAGCTGGGGCTCGAGTTGATCATCGACGGGGTGTCCGTCACCTTCCGGGCATTGGAGCCGTCCGCGTCCGCCACCCAGAGCTGCGCCCCCTCGCCCTCGGAGAGCGAGTAGGCGATGCGCTGACCATCCGGCGAGAACGCGACGCCGGTGGCCATGCGGCCCCTCTTCACCAGGGGGCTCGCCCTGTTGCCGAGCCGCGCCAGGTAGATGTCCGGCTGTCCGGAGGCGTAGGAGGTGTAGGCCACCGCACCCGAGCCCGGCGCCAGCGCGGGCAGCAGGTTGAGGCCGG
>JAKEEX010000061.1 GCA_022616315.1 Myxococcaceae bacterium | reverse complement strand
GAGCGCTACCAGCGCAAGGTGTACGCCGTGGCGCTCGGCATGCTGAAGGACCGCGAGGAGGCGATGGACGTCGCCCAGGAGGCCTTCATCAAGGTCTACAAGTACCTGGAGCACTTCAAGGGCGACTCCAGCTTCTACACCTGGCTCTACCGCATCACGACGAACATCTGCATCGACGTGCTGCGCAAGCGCGGCGGCGCCCACGGCGAGCATGTGGAGTTCGACGAGAGCGTCAGGATGGACCTCGCCGAGGCGAACATCGGTGCGCTCGGCAGCCGCCTGGGCACCAACCCCCAGAAGAGCGCGCTGCGCAAGGAGCTGGCGGAGAAGATCCAGGCCGCCCTCCAGCAGGTGCCGGAGAAGCACCGCGCCATCCTCCTCCTGCGGGAGGTGGAGGGGATGTCCTACGAGGAGCTCGCGCGCACGCTGGACATTCCCAAGGGCACGGTGATGAGCCGGCTGTTCCACGCCCGGGCCAAGGTCCAGAAAATCCTCAGTGAGTACCTCGAGTTGGACGACTCCAAGAGCGGTGTTGGGAACGAGTGAAGGCCCTGTGAATGTATGCTGTGGCAGGTCCGTCCCATGACGATGATGTCGCAGCACCGAGAGGATTTCTGACGCCATGGCCCACAACCCCGCCTGCGAGCGTTTCCTCCCGCTCCTGTCGCCGTACATCGACGGAGAGCTTTCCCCCGCCGAGCGCGGCCACGTAGAGCGCCACCTGTCTGCCTGCCTGGTGTGCACCGGGCGCGTGGCGGACCTCCGGGCCGAGGGCGGCCTCATCCGGGTGGGACTGGAGATGGCGGCGGACGAGGTGGACTTCAGCGGCTTCGCGCAAGCGGTGCTCGCGCGGGTGACGCCGGAGCGGCCGCCCCTTCTGGAGCGCCTGCGCATCTCGGTCTCGGAGTTCTTCACCTACCGGCACGGCATGATGATGACGTCGCTGGCCACGGCGGCGGTGGTGCTGCTGGTGGCGGTGCCCCTGCTGCTCCGGGGCAGGGCGCCGGTGGGCTATGCGCAGGAGCGGATGGAGCTCCAGGCGGTCAAGATGGCGGAGGAGGTCCACGTCAAGCCCGTGGTCCTGCAGGCGGACGAAGGGGGTGACTCCATCGTCTGGTACGGCAAGACGGGTGAGCAGGACGAGGAGTCGGGGGAGGACGAGGAAGAGGATGTCCGGCGTGACGGCAGGCGCCCGGGGACCACGGGCCTGGAGAAGCCGCCACCCAAGGGAGGTGAGCTGTGACACGTCCAGGGACGAGACGTCTCTCGCGGACGCTGCTCCTCATTGCAGGCCTCTTCGTGGCAGGCACCGCGGCGGCCCAGGAGGAGCCGAAGGTGCCCGTGCAGGTGGATGTGGTGGTGGTGTCGAACCAGGGCAGCGAGGTCCAGCCCCGGCAGCTGGCCCAGATGAAGCAGACCTTTGCGAGCCAGGGCCTGCGCTTCAGCTCGTTCCGTCAGCTCTCCTCCAACCGGGTGGAGGTCGCGCGCAACACCCCCGCCCACGTCTCACTCCCCGACGGGAAGACGGCCACGCTGCGGCTCATCGAGCTCAAGGAGGGCACGGCCCGCGTGAGCCTCGAGGTGCCCGGCGTCATCAGCAGCATGGAGACCAAGCTGGGCCGCGAAGGAACCGTCTACCAGAAGGTGGGCGAGTACCAGGGAGGCAACCTCGTCCTGGCGCTCTCCGCGGCGAAGTAGCCGCACCGACAGTCTCCTCTCCCTCCGGGAGAGGAAGACAGGGTGAGGGGGCTGTGCAAGAGGTCTCCCCACCGGGCACGGGATGAACCGCGCACCCGCCGCTGTTGGGCGACCGCCCCGCCCTCCCGCCGCTCCCTCGTTGGGACGGGCCTCCCCTGGACGACGATGAAGCGGCGGTCCCTGCTCGCAGCGCTGGTGGTGTCCGTCGCGCTGCACGCGTGCCTGCTGCTCTTTCTGTGGCGCACGCCACGTCGACCGCCGCCACCCCCTGCGTCCCGCCCGCTCGACGTGGACATCGTCTTCTCCGGTCTGCCGGCGGAGACACCGCTCCAGCAGGGCACTCCGGCCGAAGGGCCCCGGCAACCGACGCCGCGTCCACCGTCCCCTCGGCCCCTCGCCGAGGCTCCTCGGCCCGCCGCGCCCGAGCCTCCGCCTCCGGCGTCACCCATGCCTCCACCTGCGAAGGCACCTCGCCCCGCGGGGGAGCAGGAGCTCTCGCTCGACGCGCCAGACATGCCCGCGGGTCCTCGCGTGACGCTGGTGCCCCGCTCGGACTTCCCCGTGCCTGTCACGCCGGGCCTCTCCGAGGGCGCCGCACCCTCCGCGCAACCGGGCCGCACGCAGCGCGCCACCGACGCTCCGGAGAACGCCGCGGAGCGACTCGCGCGTGAAGCGGCGGAGGCGCGCACACGCGTGCAGGACTGGGCCGTGGATGCGCTCGCCGAGGGGCGCGTGCGCGATGGGCGGTTGCACCCGTACTACGTCGAGCTGCGTCGCGCGCTCGAGGCGCAGGTGCGCACGCCGCCCAAGGGGCTCGCGCTGCCCAATGTTCCGCAGGAGCTCGTCGCGGGCTATCTGAAGAAGATGCAGCGCTACGGCGCGGGCCAGGCCCCCGAGGCAGACTTCGCGATGGGGACGGAGCGGGAGCTGCAGACCATCGCCCAGGGAATGCCGCCCTTCGAGCGCGCCCTCACGCAGGATGCGAGCGCCGCCTCTGCGGTGGGACGTCGCATCTGGGGCAAGGCGGAGAAGCCCCCGCCGGCGCTGCGGGCGGTCGTGGAGATTCGACAGGGACCGGATGGGCGCCTCACGGACAAGGTGCTGCTGACGTCGTCGGGAAACCCCCTGTTCGACCGCCATGCCCTCGAGAGCGCCCAGCGCGCCCTGGAGTCCATGGCTTCACCGCCCGCGGATGTCGCGACCAGGGGCCTGCGCTCCACGTGGGCCTGCGAGGGCCGCGTCAACTTCAAGCGCAAGCTGCGCGACTTCGACCTGAAGAACCCGGGGGACGCGGCCTACCTCGCCGCGCTGCTCGGCACGGGCCAGCTGGCCGGCAGCTTCGACCTCACGAGCCTCAAGGACCTGGACGTGCCGGACGTGCGCTCCCCGCGCTGGGACATCAGGCCGGTGCTCCTCAAGGTGTACTGACGGCCGACGGACACCTGACACGCTCGTGACAGCACGCGCTCCCGGTGATGTGGCATGAACGCAGTCCCCCCTCCGAGGAGCCACCAGGACCTCAAGGCCATGCCGCGCTCCGAGCCCGCCACCCGTACCACCCTCGTGGTGCGCCGGAAGCTGAGGCCAGCAGACACGCTCTGGACGGACCTGCGTCTGGAGCCGCAGCCGGAGCGGTGGGGGGAGCAGCGCCGACGTGCGCTGGAGGCACGCCCGCGGCCGACCCCGGAGCCGGTGCCGGGCCCGCATCCCGTGCCCACGCCGCAGCCCGTCCCACATCCCGGGCCTGCGCCCATTCCGGACCCGGACCCGCGGCCACGACGCGTTCCCGTGGACGGGTGAGAGCTGCACCGCGCGGGCAGCGACGGTACCATCGCACCCATGCGCGCGCGGGGTGTCGTGGGAGTCGTGGTGGGAGTGTCGGTGCTCGCGGTCGCCGGCGCGAGTCACGCAGAACCTCCCGGTGACGCGGCAACGTCCGAGAGTCACAATCCCCTCACCCCGTCCCTCTCCCAGAGGGAGAGGGGAGAGGGCTCCCTGGGGGAGAGGGGAGCGCTTTCTGAGGAGGCGAGGGGTTCGGTGCAGTGGCGTGGCGCGCTGGAGCTGGCGGTGCAGTCGCTTCCGGACGTGGCTCCGGATGGCCGCATGGACGTCTTCGCTGTCGCGCTGCCCGTGCTCGCGTTCGATGGCGGGCCGGAGGTCGGGCTCGAGCTCGGGGCTCCGCTGCGCCTTCGTCTGCTCGACGGCGCGCCGCTCCAGCGGGGTGACGACGTGGGGGGCTGGCTGCGACGCGAGGACTGGGACGAGCGGAGTGACTTCGGCCAGCTCCTTCGCTCACTCCGGGTGGGCACGGACGATGCGGCCCTCGCCCTCCGCGCAGGGCCTCTCTTGCTGGAAACACTCGGCCACGGCGGCCTGGTGAGCCGCTACACCAACCGACTCCTCGCAGACCATCACCCCGCGGGCGCCACCCTCCGCGTTTTTGCGGGCCCCACCCGCACGGAGGTGCTGGCGAGCGACGTGCTCGGCCTGCGTCTGTTCGCCGCGGACGTCGCGGTGGACGCGGGCGCGCTGCTCGGGCTCGGTGAGGCGCAAGCCGGCCGCTACCACGTGAGCTTCAGCGCCGCTCACGACGCAGGCCGCACCGCCGGAGGCTCGCCGGAGCTCACGCTGCTGCACGCGGACGTGGACGCGGCGCTCCACCGGGGCGAGCGGCTCCACGTGGTGGCCTTCGGTGGGCTCGGCTCGCGCCTGCTCCCGCCGCAGCCGGCACTCGGCGGCCAGCTGGGGCTCGAGGTGGAGGCCCTGCTCCCCACGGCGGTGCTCGGAGGACGCGTGGCCGCGCGGCGCGTGGGCGGCGGCTTCCGCGAGGGGATGTTCGGCGCGGACTACGAGCTCGCGCGCTTCGTCGGCAGTGGCCTCAGGGGCGTACCGCTCGCCGAGGAGCGCCTGCCGGAGGGTTTCAGCGGATACGCGCTCGTGCAGCTGGGGCTGGGCGCGCAGGACGTGGAGGCGCTGCGACGGAGCAGCCGTGTTCCCCGCGCGCTCGTGTCCGCCGCGGTGGAGCACTTCTCCTTCGGCCGCACGGACGTGGACGCGCTGGTGCAAGTGGAGCTGCCCGGGGCGCGGGGCAGCGCCGCGGCGCGCTTCGTCGCCACCGGGCTCGGCCAGGCGCCGCGCTTCGCCGGAAGCCTGGAGGCACGCGTCCGTCTCGTCCCCTCGCTCTACCTCCTCGCCAGTGGCGGGACCGCCTTCTTCCCCCAGGCCGACGGCCGGCTCCTGCGCGGTGTGACGGCGTCGGTGGGCGCAGGCGCCGACTTCGCGCTCTGACATGGCGGCCGGGGCGGAGGTGTCGATGGAAGCGGCGGCAGGAGCGCGTGCGCGGGCGCTGGGGATGCTCGCAGTGTGTGGCTCGGGCGCGTGCTACGGATTGATTGGCGTGCTGGCGCGGGCGGCCACCACCTCCGGCGCGAGCACCGTCACGCTGCTCTTCCTCCGCTTCGCGCTCGCCGGAGGCGTGTTGTGTGGCGCCGTGGTGCTGACGCGCGAGCCCTGGCCCCGCGGGCGCGCGCTCCTGACGCTGATGCTGCTCGGCGGCGTGGGCTACGTGGGCGAGTCACTCGCCTACTTCCGGGCGCTCGAGCACGCGGCCCCGGGGCTCGTGGCGCTGCTCCTCTACCTCTTTCCGGCCCTCGTCGCGGGGCTTGCGGTGGTGGTGGACCGCGAGCGGCTCTCACGCACCCGCGTGCTCGCGCTGTGCGCCGCGCTCCTCGGCAGCGCGCTCACCATCGGGCCCGCGGGCGGCGGCTCGGCGCGGGGCGTGGTGCTGGGCCTCGTCTCCGCGTTCATCTATGCCGGCTACGTCTTCATCAGCGGCCGCGTCATGAAGCAGGTGAACCCACTCCCCGCCGCCGCCGTCATCACCAGCTCCGCAGCGTGCGTCTACGGTGTGCTGGCGCTCGGCGAGGGAGTGCAGCTGCCGGCGGGAGTGGCGGGATGGTCGTCCGTCGTGACGATGGCGCTCGTGTCCACCGTGGCGGCGCTGGTGCTGCTGCTCGCGGGCATGCGGCAGGTGGGCGCGGTGGTGGCGTCCATGCTCTCCACGATGGAGCCGCTGGTGGCCGTGCTCACCGGCGCGCTCTTCCTGGGGGAGCGGCTCTCCGCGACACAGCTCCTGGGAGGCGCGCTCATCCTCGGCGCCGTCGTGGCCCTGGCGCGCGCGGGCGCTTCCGGGGAGGACTGACGGGAGCGCCCGGAACAGGAGGGGGCGCTCGAAAAAAAACTCCGGGCGGGCCGACCCGCGTGCTCACGCGGGCACACGCGAGAGGACCCGCCCGGCGGGGGGGAACGTCACTTGGTGGCGGGAGCGGCCTCGGCCGGGGCGGCGGCCGGCTTGGCCACGGCCTTCTTCGCCGGCTTCTTGGCGGAGGCCGGCTTGGCCTCGGCCTTGGTCTCGGTCATGGCCGGCTTGGCCTCGGCGGCCGGAGCAGCCTCCATCTTCGCCTCGGCGGCCGGGGCGGCGGCGGCAGGGGCGGCGGTCGGGGCGGCGGCAGGCTTGGCCTCGGCCTTCACGGGCTCGCTGGCGAGCGCGGACAGGGAGGCGGTGAGGGCAAAGGCAGTCAGAAGGCGCTTCATGGTCGGCTCCGTTTGACGTCCAGCCGCGCGGGATGCGCGCTGTCGGGCCCCGGACAGAGCAACCCCCGGGCCAGCCCCGTTCCCCAGGGAAGGCGTCCACCGGGCTGGGGAGAATCTCCCCACGGGCGGGCCCCCCTGTCCTGCGGCTCCCCAGGGCTCCGAGGTGCCGAAGGGCACGAGCAGGGAGGCGGGCCCCGGCACGTGCGGCCTGCTCGACGCGGCCCGGCGCATGCTAGAGCACCCCGAGCCCCGTCGCCCTGGACTCGATGTCGTCTCCTGCCCACATCCTCGTCGTGGACGATGACGCGCCCTCGCGCGACCTGCTGCGTCGCCTCCTGGGGGAGCTGGGCGAGGTGGTGACTGCCTCCAATGCGCCCGAGGCCGCCCAGCGGTTGGAGGAGGGCGCCTGCGACCTCGTCCTCACGGACATGGCCATGCCGGACCCCGGCAACGGGCTGGAGGTGCTGCGGGCTTCGCGTGCACACCAGCCGGACACGCCCGTCATCGTGGTGACGGCCTTCGGCAACATCGAGGGTGCGCTCGACTGCATCCAGCAGGGCGCCTTCGACTACCTCAGCAAGCCCTTCGACGTGGACGCCATCCTGCGCGTGGCGCACCGCGCGCTCGAGCAGCGCCGGCTGGTGGTGGAGAACCGCTCCCTGAAGCGCCGCGTGGAGAAGAGCTCCCTGGTGGGCCGCTCGCAGGCGCTCCTGGAGGTGTACAAGCAGGTGGCACGTGCGGCCGCGACGGACGTCCCGGTCCTCATCACCGGCGAGACGGGCACCGGCAAGGAGCAGGTGGCGCGCGCCCTCCACCAGCGCTCCGCGCGCGCTCCCCGCGCCTTCATCCCCGTGGACTGCGGCGCCATCGCCGAGTCGCTGATGGAGAGCGAGCTGTTCGGCCACGCACGCGGCTCCTTCACCGGCGCGGCCGGCGCCCGCCGCGGCCTCTTCGAAGAGGCGAACGGCGGCACCCTCTTCCTCGACGAGATCGGCGACGTGGGCCCCAAGGTGCAGGCGCAGCTCCTGCGCGTGCTCCAGGAGGGAGAGATCCGCCGCGTGGGCGAGAGCGCGCCGGTGCGCGTGGACGTGCGCGTCGTGGCGGCCACCAACAAGGACCTCAAGGCGATGGCCGCCGAGGGCCGCTTCCGCTCGGACCTCCTCTACCGGCTGGACGTGGTGCACCTGCACCTGCCCCCGCTGCGCGAGCGGCGCGAGGACGTCCCGCTGCTCGTGGAGCACTTCGCCGAGCTCCACGCGCGGGGCGGTGCCCGGGCCGTCGTCAGCGAGCAGGCCATGTCCCGCCTGCAGGCCTACAGCTGGCCCGGAAACGTGCGACAGCTCGAGAACGTGGTGGCACGCGCGCTGGCGCTCAACGCCACGGGCGTCCTTGGTTCGCAGGACTTCCCGGAGCCCATCGGGGACGCGCCCACGAAGCCCGCGGGGCTGACGGATGACTTCCCCTCGCTCGCCGAGCTGTCGCGTCGCTACGCCGCGCTCGTGCTCCAGCACGTGGGTGGCAACAAGAGCGAGGCCGCTCGCCTGCTGGACGTGGACCGGAAGACGCTCTACCGGCTGCTCGGGGCGCAAGGTTCCGATGCGGCCTGATGCGGGGATGGACGGCGTGCCTGCGCCCTTTACCCCGTGTCACCGCTGAAGCAAGCTGCCCGCATGCGTCTGTGGTGGACGGCGTGCGCGCTGCTGTGGCTCGGTACCGGGTGCATCGTCCCCCGGGCGATGTACGACGCG
>JAKEEX010000541.1 GCA_022616315.1 Myxococcaceae bacterium | reverse complement strand
TGGAGCTCGCCGGGCACGGACTCAGCCCTCCACCAGCGACTCGAGGAACGTCAGTTGCGCAGCGTCCGCATCCAGCCGCGCGCGCACGCCGAGCGGCACGGGCTGGTTCACGTCTCCATGCCCCACGCGGAACCCCGCGGCACAGGGAAGCCCGGTCTCCTCCGCCAGCGCCCGCAGCACGTCCAGGTGCGTGTAGTCCGCGTCCTTCTCGTCACAGAGGGTGAAGTCGCCCAGGACGATGCCTGCGGCGCGGTCGAAGACGCCCGCGAGCTTCAGGTGTGTCCACATCCGGTCCAGTCGGTAGGGACGCTCGCCCACGTCCTCGAGGAGGAGGAGCGCACCGGTGACGTCCGGGAAGTACGGCGTGCCGAGCAGCCGCGTGAACACGGAGAGGTTGCCACCGACGAGCCGTCCTTCCGCACGGCCCGACACGAGGCACGTGGTGCCCTCCAGCGGAGGGGCAGGCTCCGGAGACTCGAGGAGCTGCACCAGACGCGAGAGCACGTCGTCGCCCTGGCGGCCCAGCTGGGTGAGGACGGGGGCATGCAGGCTCGCGCGCCCGTGCGTCTGGAAGAGCGCGTGCAGGGCGGTGATGTCGGAGAAGCCCGCGAGCAGCGGTGGAGCGCCCACCGGGAGGCGCACGGAGGGGAGCAGGCGCATGGCGCCGTAGCCTCCGCGAGCGCAGAACACGGCGCGTCCCTCGCGGTCCTCGAGGGCCTCGGAGAGCATGCCTGCGCGCAGCGCGTCCGTCCCCGCCAGGTACCGCTCGCGAGCGAAGAGCCTGTCGTCGAACAGGACGCGGTACCGCGACGAGAGGCGCGCCACACCGGCGTCGAAGCCCGCACGGTCGAAGGGGCCCGCTGGGGCCACGACGCGGAGACAGTCACCGGGACGGAGGGGCTGTGGTTTGAGCCAGCGCACGGGCGGCCTTCATAACATCCGGCACCTCGATCTCCCCTCTCCCCCTGGGAGAAGAGCAGGGTGAGGGCAAGCTGCCCGCTCGGCCCCCCCTCAACCGCCCCCATCGCGCACGTACACCGCGGCGAAGAACCCGTCCGTCCCATGCCGGTGAGGCAGTGCAACGAAGAACTCCTCCCGCACGAACGAGTCCGGGAGCCACCGTGCGCCTGGTCGCACGCGACGGAACTCCGGGTGCGCCGCCTCGAAGGCCCCGGCCACCCGCTCGTTCTCCCGCCGGTTGAGCGTGCACGTCGCGTACACCAGCCGCCCTCCGGGGCGCACCCGCCCGGCCGCACGGGCGAGCACCGTCCGCTGGGTCTCCACATGGGCCCCGAGCACCTGCGGCCCCAGTCGGAAGCGCAGGTCCGGACCCCGGCGGAGTGTCCCCAGCTCCGAGCACGGAGCGTCCACGAGCACTCGGTCGTAGGTGTCCGTGGGAGGCGCCTCCAGCACGCGCACGTTGTGCGCACCCGAACGTTGCGCGCGGACGCGGAGGCGCTCGAGACGCGAACGGTCCACATCGCACGCGTCCACCCTTCCCTGCCCCTGCATCAGCGATGCGAGCAGCAGCGTCTTCCCTCCAGCTCCCGCGCACGCATCCAGCACCACGTCGCCCGGCTCCGCGCCCACGAGCGCGCCGAGGAGCTGGCTCCCCTCGTCCTGCACCTCGAAGAGGCCCTCACGGTGGCTGACCAACCCCAGGACATTGGGCCGCGGTCCGACGACGCGCAGCCCCCAGGGAGAGACCGGGGTGGGCTCCGTCTCCACGCCCTCCTCGCGAAGCCGCGCCCGGAGTGCCTCCCGCGTGGTGCGCGCCACATTCACGCGCAGACACACGGGCCCGGGCACCGCAATCGCGGCGAAGAACGCCTGGGCCTCTGGGTCACCGAGCTCCGAGCGCATGTGCTCGGCGAGCCACTCGGGGACGGAGAGCGCCTCCGGCCAGGTTCGGGGACCCGGACCCTCCTGGGCCGCGGGGCCGTGCTCGCCCAACCCCGCCAGGCGTCGCGCGAGAGGTGAAGGGACCTCGGCCAGGTGATGGAGGAGGCTGAACAGCAGGACCGCAGGAGGCGCCTCTGGCCCCACGTGGGCCCACAGGCGCCTTCGCCACAGCCCGACGCCGAAGACGGCCTCGGCCGCGGCACGGCGCTGCTCGGCGCTCCACCCGCGGTGCGCCCGGAGAAGACGGTCGAGCACCCGCTCGGCGGGTGTCCCACGCAGGACCTCTCCGATGGCCCCGCAGACCGGTTCCGCCACACCTTCGAGCGCCGCCCACGGCTGCTCCCGGAGGCGCAATGGTGAGGCGCAGAGACCTGTTGACAGTGAGGACGGCATTCCCTATTTACCCGGGCCCCATTCCCCGATAGCTCAGCCGGTAGAGCGGGTGACTGTTAATCACTAGGTCCGAGGTTCGAGTCCTCGTCGGGGAGCAAATCCGCTGCGTTCTGGACGCGGTGGCCAGTTGATGAACAGGAGCCCCGATCGCCTCGCGGTGGTCGGGGCTTCGCTTTTCGAGCGCGCGGGTTGGCTCACAGCGTGACGACGACCTTCCCCCGGGCGTGTCCGCCTTCGATGTGAAGGAGGGCTTCGGAGGTCTCGACGAGCGGAAACGTCCGGTCCACCACCGGACGCAGCTTCCCGGACTCCACGAGCTGCTTCAGGACGACCAGGTCGTCATGGTTCGGCGTCGACAGATAGCGGCGCAGCTTCTGGCGCACGAAGGGGGACACCACGAGCGGCTTCACGAGCCGGATCAGCATCTCGATCCCGCGCGCCCCGGTGCCGCTGTTGAGAATGAGCGTCCCTCCGGGTGTGAGCGCGCGTCTGCACTCCGACAGGGAGCGGTTCTCCACGTTGTCGAAGATGAGATCGTAGCGCTCCCCTCGGCGCGCGAAATCCTCGCGCGTGTAGTCGACCACGTGGTCTGCGCCGAGCGAGCGGACCAGCTCCACGTTCGCGGTGCTGCAGACGCCCGTCACCTCGGCTCCGAACGCCTTGGCGAGCTGCACGGCGAACGTTCCCACGCCGCCCGACGCACCGTTGATCAGCACCTTCTGCCCAGGTCGGAGGCTGCCGGTGTCTCGAAGGCCCTGGAGGGCCGCGAGTGCGGACGTCGGCAGGGCCGCAGCTCCCTCCATGGTGAGGTTTGCCGGCTTCAGCGCGAGCTGGTTCTCACCGGTGCTCGCAAATTCGGCGCAGGAGCCCCTGCACGCGCCGAACACCTCGTCACCCGGCTGGAATCGCTTCACGCTCTTGCCGACCGCCTCGACCTGCCCCGCCAGGTCGAATCCTGGAACCCCGTACCTGGGTCTGAGCAGGCCGCTCACCAGGCGCATGGCGAACGGCGCTCCTCTCACGCCGAAGCAGTCGCCCACCTGGAGGCCCGCCGCGCGAACGCGAACGAGGACCCCATCCTCATCGATTGCCGGCGGATCGATGTCCCGAAGCTCGAGGAGCTCCGGTGAGCCGTACGCGTCGTGAACCATCGCCCTCATCGTCCGCCGTGCGCCCGCAGCCGCGCGGAGGGCGGCCGAACCGTCCGCGGATGTCGCCGGGGCTCGCCGAGCTGATTCTTCCATGGTCGTCCTCCGCGATCTCGGGAGCGTGCGGGAAGCGATGCGCCGCTCACGAATCAGGGTTACGCTGTAAGCTTACATAGTAAGCTGCGCCCGGCAAGCGCTTTCCAGCGGGCCGGATTCCGGGCCCGGAATCCGCGGTTCGGGCCGCAGGCTCTGGAGACGAGGTCGTCGATGGCGAAGAAACCCAAGGCGAGGGCGAAGCGGCGCACGCCTCTGAGCCGGGAAAAAGTGCTGCGGGCCGCCGTCACTCTTGCCGATGAGATCGGCATCGGGTCGCTCTCGATGCGCAGGCTCGGCGAAGAGCTCGGGGTCGAGGCGATGTCGCTCTACAAGCATGCCGCGAACAAGGACGACATCCTGGATGGCATCGTCGACCTCGTCGTGAGCGAGATCCAGCTTCCCACCATCGGAGGCGACTGGAAGGTGGCCATGCGCCGGCGCGCGACCTCGGCCCACGAGGTGCTGCTGCGTCACCCCTGGGCGACGATGCTGATCGTGTCACGAGCCAACGTCGGCCCGGCGATGCTGCGCTACGTGGACGCGACCATCGGATGCCTCCGGGAGGCGGGCTTCTCGTACGCAATGTCCGACCACGCCTGGAACGCCGTCGACAGCCACGTCTATGGGTTCACGCTTCAGAAGCTGAACTTCCCCTTCCAGCCGGAGGAGTATGCAGTAGCGGCGAAGGCCTTCCTCCCGAAGCTCCCGGCCGACAGGTACCCCTACCTCCGCGGACTCTCGCAGCAGGTCATCGACGGCAGTCACGACGGTCTGCACGACTTCCAGTTCGGGCTCGAGCTGATCCTGGACGGCCTCGAGAGGGTCCTCCGCTCGGGCTGACTCGGCCACGCTTCTCGTAGAGGAGAGACGAGATGAATGCATCGAGAGACTCCCGGACAGCGACGCTCGACCACCACCTCCTCCCCGTCGAGCAGGGTGAGCTCCCCCTGACGATTGCGCGCGCCGATGGCGCCGGCGCGGCTGTCGTCATCATGCCGTCCGCATTCGGAATCGGATCCGATCTCGAGGCGCAGATGGAAGAGCTCGCCTCGGATGCGGGGATCGTCATCGCGATGGATCCATTCTTTCGTGACGACTCCGGACCTGCGCCGTACGACGACATGGCGCGGGTGATGACGCGGCTGCAGGGACTCGATCCCCAACGCTGCTCTCGCGATCTTCGTGCAGCGATTGACTGGGTCCGCGGTCAGCAGGGTGGCCAGCCCGTCGTGGTCCTCGGGGTCTGCTTCGGGGGACCGTACGCGTTGCTCGCTGCCGCGGACGGTGCGGTCGACGGCGTCGTCACGTGGCACGGCACCCGGATGGAACACCACGTCGAGCGCGCGGCCGAGATGCGCTGCCCTATGCGCCTCCACTTCGGCAGTGCCGATCCTTTCGTGCCGGCGGAGGCAGTGGAGACCGTCCGAACGGCCTTCGCCGCGCGTCGCGATGTTCGCATCATCGTCCACGAGGGTGCGACCCACGGCTTCAGCCACCGGGCAGCGCCTCGAGCGTACGATGCGCACGCGGAGCGAGCGGGCATGGACTCGCTGCGCGAGCTCTTCGGCGTGATCCGCGAGTGACGCGCTCCCGGGTCAGCCCGTGCTCGGGATCCGAGTGTCGATCCGCGTCGAAGGACGTCCACGCGCGCGTCTGCTTCCCCGGAAGGTCCGGGCGGGTGCCTGCTTCGGTTCATGGTGTCGAGACCCTTACGCGCCGAAGCTGCGCGCCACCCGCGCCACCCGCGCCACCCGCGCCGCCCCGAGCGCAGCGACCGCAGCCCCGGTGCGTGCCGGCCGCACCGTGCAGCACTCCCACAGCTGGGAAATCGCGTGCATTCGCGCGCTCGACAGCGCCGCCTCCAGGTAGCCGGGGAGCAGGAACGCCCCGCCACCGAGGACCAGCAGCTCCGGGTTGAGCAGGTTCACCACCGCGGCGAGCCCCAGTCCGAGCGCCGCACCCGCTTCCCGGATGGCGGACAGGGCCGCAACGTCCCCGAGCCCCGCGCGCTTGGCCAGTCCCGCACCGTCCGTGCCGAGCCGCGCCGCGACGGCTCCGCCTCCCGCCACCGCGTCCAGGTGCAACACCCTCCCGTCCCCCGTCACCACCGGCAGATGGCCCAGCTCTCCCGCCCAGCCCCGCGCGCCCTCGAGCGTCACACCGTTCACCAGGAACGCAGCACCCACGGCCGTCCCCGCCATGATGACGCCCGCGGTTGCACCGGCTCCCACGTCGTGCGTCTCCGCCGCGAGCGCAGCCCTCGCGTCGTTGAGCACGACGACGGGACACCCGAGGTCCGCGAGCGCCTCCGCAGGACGCCAGCCTCCGAGCGACGGAAGCCCGTCGGACGCGACGACGCGGCCCTCACCGTCCACCAGCCCGGGAACCGCCACGCCCAGGGCCACCGGCATCGACGGCAGGCGCGCCACGAAGCGGCGCACCTCGGCCTCGCACTCCGCTGGCGTGAAGCGCGGCCCGGTGGGCACGCGGTGCTGCACCGGCTCCACGGAGCCGGTCGCCACGAGGAGCGCCTTGGTGGCGCCCAGGTCCACGCCCACGCAGATCCCCGCTGAGACGCCGCATTCCACGCGAGGAGCGCTTGGGTGCATGCAGCCTCCTCGGGCTCGCTCAGCCTCCGCCCACCAGGTCCATCCGCAGCGGCAGCAGGTCCAGCGTGTCGTCTCCCTCGCCCACGGCCCGCACCTCGGGACGCACCCGGTGCGAGGCCACCACGGAAGCGGGCTCGCGCTGCGGCGCCCCCCCGGGCTCCTCTCCCACGCCCGGCGCATCCACCCGCGGCCTGCCCCACGGGAACGCATCACCGTCTTCGCCGAGCAACGTCTGGACGTAGCACGCCACCGACGCCGCGGACGCGCTCAGCCCGTGCCTCACCATCGCGGCCTCGAGCTCGTCCCTCAGCGCGGCGGCAGAAGGCGTGCGCTCCTCGGGGTGCTTTCGCAGCGCCCCCAGCGCGGCGTCCGCAACGTCGGGCGGGACGCGCGTGCTGACGAGAGACGGGTTCGGCACGGGCTCTCGCACGATGGCCCCCAGCGACGCGACGTGCTGCTCGCGCTTGAACGGCAGCGTGCCGGTGAGCATCTCGAAGAGCACCACACCCAGGGAGAAGACATCGCTTCGCGCGTCCACGGGCATCCCGCAGGCGGCCTCCGGCGACAGGTACGAGACCTTGCCCTTCACACTCCGCGCACGCAGGCGCGCCTCCCCTTGCGCCCGCGCAATCCCGAAGTCCGTCAGCTTGATGGCGCCGTCCAGCGACACGAGGATGTTGTGGGGGCTCACGTCGCAGTGGACGAGCGGGTGCGGTGTCCCGAGCGGGTCCACGTACGTGTGCGCCGCGTGCAGGCCGGCGGCGGCGTCCGCGGCGATGCGCAGGGCATGCTCGAGCGGAAGCGTCACGTTGCGCCGCGCCAGCTCCTTGAGCAGCCGCTTCAGGTCCGGCCCGGGCACGTACTCCATCACGACGAAGGCGCGCCCCTTTTCGACGCCCACCTCGAAGGTCTGCACGAGGTTCGGGTGCGCGAGCCGCGCGCTCGCACGCGCCTCCGCGAACAGCATCTCCGCGAACTCGCGCGAATGGGCGAACTGCGGCAGGACCTGCTTGACCGCGACGAAGCGCTCGAGACCGAAGTCCCCCGTCAGGCGCGCCAGGTACACCTCGGCCATGCCGCCTGAGCCGAGCGGCCGGAGGAAGTGCAGCCTGAACCGCCTCTCCTTCGCTGCCATCTCCAACCTGTCCGCCGGGACGGTGCGAGCCCCCCGCACTCCGGTCCGGGCCACCCCATGCTACCCCCGGGCGCTCCGCACCGTCGTGCTGCCCCGCTCGCCGCACACCGCAAAGGCCGAAAAAAGAACGGCGCGCCCGGTGGACCCAAGGGACCCGACTGGAGTCCGCAACACCGGGCGCGCCGCATGCCGGCGGGGCGTGCACGCCCGGGCCAGCGACGACTGCAGGGGAGAACCCTGTCCTGCGACCTGCCTCCCGTACGCCCCCAACACGCCGCGATTTCGCGGACATTCGGGGACGTGGGCCTCGCCTCTCCCGCAGGGTGTGCACGGGACCCGGGCGACGGCAGGAAGAGGGAGCGGGCAGCCAGGGGCCGCCGCGGAGGCTCCCTGGCTCTCCGACACCCAGGCTGTGCCCAGCACCGCGGGCCCGGATTTTCCCACCCGCGGGCATGGTTTGAGGTGGGCCGCTCACGTCGGGGCGCGTTAGACTGCCCCCACGAAAGGGACACGCCGCATGCGCCGCATTCTCTTCAAGTCGAAGATCCACCGCGCCACCGTGACGCAGGCGGACCTCGACTACGAGGGATCGGTCACCATCGACCGCGACCTGATGGTGGCCGCAGACATCCTCCCCCACGAGAAGGTGGCGGTGTGGAACGTGACGCAGGGCACGCGGCTGGAGACCTACGCGCTCGAGGGCGCGCCGGGCAGCGGCGTCATCTGCATCAACGGGGCGGCCGCGCACCTCAACAAGCCGGGGGACCTGGTCATCCTCGCCACGTTCGCCGAGGTGGAGGACGCCGAGGCGCGCACCTGGAAGCCCACCGTCGTCTTCGTGGACGAGAAGAACCGGCTCGTCTCGCGCGTGCCCGCCGAGGAGATTCCGGGTCCCGCTCGCCGCCAGGCCTCCGTCTGATACAGTCCCTCCCCTCTTCGAGCTGCGGCGAGGCCGCAAGGGGGAGTCACGTGAGCTTCAAGCATTGGGTGTTGGCCGGAGCGCTGTCGGTTGCGGGCCAGGGTTGTGCCACCACCGGCTCGGCCGGCGGGCAGGAGCAGTCGGATTTCCAGAAGTCCGGTGAGGTGGTGGTGACGACGGGCGGCACGAGCGGGAGCGCCTCGTTCGACGCCAGGCGGGTGGTGGGGCCCAACGTCAACGTCAGCCGGCGGGACGACGGCTCCTGGGCCGGCCCCGTCAACGGCCAGTTCTACAGCTTCACGATGACGCCGGGCCGCATCGCCGCGGCGAACTTCACCCTCAGCTACGAGGAGACCCCCACCGGCGTGACCATGAACGGCTACATCCAGGGCCGCATGTTCCGCTTCGAGGTGAACGACACGCAGCTCGTGGTGCGCACGGCGAGCGGCCGCTCCCTGACCCTGCCCCGCTACAGCGCGCAGGAGTTCGGCCAGAGCGGCAACGTGAAGTTCCTCGGCGAGGCCAGCCAGCAGAACCCGCCCATGCCGCAGC
The DNA here is from genome assembly GCA_022616315.1 of Myxococcaceae bacterium. Classification (GTDB taxonomy): domain Bacteria; phylum Myxococcota; class Myxococcia; order Myxococcales; family Myxococcaceae; genus JAKEEX01. Next base: position 4,210 of record JAKEEX010000541.1, on the reverse strand, counting down.
TCGCGTTCGCGCTGCTCGGCGCGTTCGGCGGCTGAGCGCCACGTGGCGCCCTAGCGGCGCAGGAGCACCAGGGCCGCGAGCACGGTGAGGAAGTACGGCACCAGGCCCGCGGCCCCGGCGTAGTCCTTGGCCAGGCGCTGGCCGAAGAAGAGCGCGAGCAGCGCCAGGCCCGCGAGTGCCGCGCCCCACCACCCGATGAGCGCGCTCCCGGACGTCAGGAGCGCCACCCCGCCCGCGGCGCTCAGCGCACCGGCGGCGAGCTCCAGGAGCGTGAGGACGCCGAGCATCAGCGGCACCATCCCCTTGAGTGGGCTCTTGGCGAAGTGCTGCGTCAGCCAGCCGAGGTTGCCCTTCCAGTCGAGCACCTTGTCGAGCCCCGACTGCAGGAAGAGGATGGCGAAGAAGAGGCAGCAGAGCAGCTGCACGAACCAGGTTGCGAGCTGGGGTGAGTCGAGAGAGGGCATGTGGCCCCTGCTTACACCAGCGCCTCAGTCGTTGTCCGCCGCTCCGCGGAAGTCCGCCGCCCGGAGCGCCGCGAGGTCCTTCGCGTAGGCCCCGGCATCGAAGGGCTTCTTGTCGCGCACGACGCGCGCCATTGCGTCCGCCGCCGCCGAGCCGATGGCGTGGAGGGCCTCGTGCCGGGTGAGGCCCTCCCGCACCAGTCGGCCGAGCGTCTTGCGCACCTCCGGCGGTGCGTCCTGCGCCAGCTGCGTCTCCACCACCGCGTGGATGGCGGCGTGCAGGCGCGGATTGGGCAGAGGGTCGTGCCCCCGGGGAAGTGGGTGATGGGCGCGCTCGATGGCCTCGAGCCGCTCCTCCTCCGGCAGCGCGAGCCAGGCGCGCGGATCCGGGTCTCGCATGGCGTCGTAGTGCATGGCACACCCCCCTAGCACGCGGGCCGCCGCCATGTGCGCCGCCCGTGTGCCTGCCCGCGCTCCGGGCCCTCCATGTGCCCCGGCCGGGAAGCCGACGGGGGACGGGGGCCCCCTTGCCGGGCCCCAGGGCGCGCCCGCACCTTCCAATTCAGGAGGCCCTGAAGGCTCCCCGCCGGACGCCCCATGCCCCTGCCCATCGAGGACTACGCGCTCATCGGTGACTGCCAGACGGTGGCGCTCCTGGGGCGCAACGGCTCCATGGACTGGCTCTGCCTTCCCCGCTTCGACTCGGACGCATGCTTCGCGGCGCTGCTCGGCCACCCCGAGAACGGACGCTGGCTGCTCGCCCCCCGGGAAGCGGTGCGAGGCCTCAGGCGCCGCTACCGTCCCGGCTCCCTCATCCTGGAGACGGACCTCGTGACGAGCGAGGGCGTGGCGCGCCAGGTGGACTTCATGACTCCGCGGAGCGACCTGCCCACGGTGGTGCGGCTCGTCGAGTGCGTGGAGGGGCGCGTGCCCTTCGCCTTCGAGCTCATCGCCCGCTTCGGCTACGGCCGCACCGTGCCCTGGGTGCGCCGCGTGGAGGGGGGCTACACGCTGGTGGCCGGACCGGATGCGCTGGACCTGCGCACCGCGCTCTCGCTCCAGTTCGAGCACTCCACCGCGAGAGGTGACTTCACGCTGCACGTGGGGGAGCGCGCCGCCTTCGTCCTCTCCTGGCACGCGTCACACCTCCCCGCCCCCTCTCCCGCACTGGACCCGGTGGCAGCGCTCGAGACGACCCAGGCCTTCTGGGCCGACTGGCAGCGTCACTTCCACTACGAGGGCGACTACAGGGAGGAGGTCCGCAGCTCCCTCACCCTCCTCAAGGGCCTCACGTACGCGCCCACCGGTGGAATGGTCGCCGCGCCCACCGCGTCGCTGCCGGAGCGCGTGGGCGGCCGGCGCAACTGGGACTACCGCTACTGCTGGCTGCGCGACGCCACCTTCACGCTCTACGCGCTGATGATCGGCGGCTTCGAGAACGAGGCGCGGGCGTGGCGCGACTGGCTGCAGCGCGCCGTGGCGGGAGATCCGAGCCAGCTGCAGGCTCTGTACGGACCCGCGGGCGAGGGGCGCCTCCCCGAGCTCGAGCTGACGTGGCTGCCCGGCTACGAGGGCAGCAGCCCGGTACGCATCGGGAACGCCGCGGTGTCCCAGCTGCAGCTGGACATCTACGGCGAGGTGCTGGACTGCATGCACCAGGCGCGCCTCATCGGGCTCCCATTCGACCCCGCCGGCTGGGAGCTGGAGCGCTGGCTCCTGCACTTCCTCGAGAGCGCGTGGGACCGCCCGGACGAGGGACTGTGGGAGGTGCGGGGACCGCGGCGGCACTTCACCCACTCCAAGGTGATGTGCTGGGTGGCGCTGGACCGGGCCGTCAAGGCCGTGGAGCGCTACGGGCTGGACGGACCGGCGGACCGCTGGCGCGAGCTGCGCTCCCGCGTTCACGATCAGGTGTGCCGCGAGGCGTTCGACCCGCAGCAGAACGCCTTCACCCAGTTCTACGGAGGGCGCGCGCTGGACGCCGCGCTGCTGCTGATGCCGCTGGTGGGCTTCCTTCCGCCGAGCGACCCGCGCGTGCGGGGCACCGTCGCCGCCATCGAGCGGGAGCTCATGGAGGACGGCTTCGTCCTGCGCTACCGCACCAGCCAGGTGGACGACGGGCTCCCTCCGGGCGAGGGCGTCTTCCTCGCCTGCACGTTCTGGCTCGCGGACAACCTGTTGCTCCAGGGACGCGTGAAGGAGGCGCGCGCCCTCTTCGAGCGCCTCCTGTCGTTGCGCAACGACGTGGGCCTCCTGGCCGAGCAGTACGACCCCGCCCGCGGACGCATGCTGGGCAACTTCCCCCAGGCCTTCTCGCACGTTGCTCTCGTCAACACCGCGCGCAACCTCGCCCGCCACGGAGGCCCCGCGGAGGTGCGCGCCGCGGCGGACATGCTGGACCGCGCGTGACTCACGCGTCCCGCGCAAGCCGCGTGAGCCCGAGCTTCTTCATCCGGCTCTGCAGCGTGGAGGGCTTCATCCCCAGGAGCTCGGCGGCCCCCCCACGCCCGTAGATGCGGCCCCCGCAGCGCGCGAGCACCCAGCCGATGTGGCGGCGCTGCACCTCTTCGAGCGTCGCCACCCGCTGGACGGGCCCCGGGCCAGGCTCGGCGGGGGACACCACGGCACCCTCGCGTCCCTGCGGCACCTCCAGCACCTCGGGGCCGAGGACGTCTCCCCGGGCGAGGAGCGCAGCCCGCTCGAGCACCGCCGAGAGCTCCCGCAGGTTTCCCGGCCAGGCGTAGCCGGCGAGCCTCTCGAGGCCCGCGGGCGTCACACGGGCGCCCGCGCGGCCGGTGCGCAAGGCCTGCTCGCCGAGGAGCAGCTCGCACAGCTGAGGCACATCCTCCAGTCGCTCCCGCAGCGGCGGCAGCACCAGCGGGAAGCCGGACAGGCGGTAGTAGAGGTCCTCCCGGAGCCTGCCCGCCGCCAGCGCCGCGCCGAGGTCGTCACGGGCGGCGACGATGACGCGCACGTCCGCGTGCACCGCCCGGCCTCCACCCGGTGGCGTGAAGCTGCGCTCCTGCATCACGCGCAACAGGCGCGCCTGGAGCTCCGGTGGGAGCGCCTCCAGCTCGCCGAGGAGGAGCGTGCCGCCATGCGCGAGCTCCAGGCGGCCGGGAGCTTCACGTGCCGCACCTTCACCTCCGGGCGCACGACCGAAGAGCTCCGCCTCCAGGTGTCCCACCGGAACGGCGGCGCAGTGGAGCGTGACGAACGGCTGATCCGCGCGACGGCTCCACCGGTGGATGGCGCGCGCCAGACGCTCCTTGCCACTTCCCGGCTCGCCCACGAGCAGCACGGGCGTGTCCGTCTCCGCCACCTGCCGGGCCCGAATGACGAGCTCGCGCACGCGCGGTGAGCGGCTGGACTCGAAGAGCGCCACCGCGTCGCCCCCGAGCGTCGCCTCGAGCACCTTCGCATGCACGTGGTCCTGCCTGTGGAGCCGCTGCAGGCCCGCCTTCTGCTCGGCGTTCTGCAGGGCCAGGGCGAGCATCTGGCCGTACACCTCCGCCACCGCCACCACGGGCTCCGGGTACGACTCGCACACCGCGCGGTCCAGGGTGAGGACGCCGAACACGCGCTCGCCTGCGCACAGAGGCACCACCATGCACGAGTGCCCCGCTGGCAGGCCCAGCACCGCATCGAACGGGTCCCCCTCGCCGTGCGCGTGGTCGGCCTCCGTGAAGGTGCGCGCCCGCCGCGTCTCGAGGGCCTCCTGGATGGAGGGAAACCGCGAGAGCTCCAGG
>JAKEEX010000540.1 GCA_022616315.1 Myxococcaceae bacterium | reverse complement strand
GAGCAGGCCGCGCGCCTCGTCCGGGGCCAGCGGCGTGAGGTACACCGGCGGGATGAAGCCGAGGAGGAACGGCGAAGTGGCGTAGTCCGCTCCCTCGTCGATGCGGGACAGCCGGCGGGTGGACGTGAGCACCGTGCGCAGCTCCGGCCCCTTCTGCAGGATGCGGCGCAAGCGGGGCAGGACGCCGCCGTGCTGGCGGGCCACCGTCAGCAGCTCCTCTCCCTCGTCCACCAGCAGGAGCAGGCGCCAGCCGCTGCGGACGGTGCGCCGCACGAGGGTGGTGAGCATGTCCACCACCCCCATGCCTTCGAGGTCGTCCACCGCGATGCCGGTGGCGCGGCGGAAGCCCTCGCTGTCCTCCACGCTGCCGAGCAGGGTGTCGGCCAGGCCGCGCACGTCGGCGCTCCCCTGCAGGTCCCAGAAGAGGGCCACGTAGGCCGTCTGCGGGCTCTGCTGCACCCGGTACTCGAGCTCCTTGAGCAGGCTGGTCTTGCCCAGACGGCGGGCGCCCACCACCCACAGGGAGTCGCGCTCGCCCTCGAGGATCTGGCGCAGGATGTCGGAGCGGCCGAAGAAGTTCTCGGCCCGCACCCAGCTTCCGGCGATGAAGGGGTTACGCATGGCGAAGCCGAGGACCGGCCATCTTACGCCGAGGCCGGCTGTCGCGGGTAGCCGGGGAGCGGGAGAAGGTCGTCCTCCCGCGGCTCCATCTGCACGGAGGGCCGCACCTCCTCCACCTGGGCGAGGGTCACGGTGGTCTTTCCCTCTTCCAGCATCAGGTTCACCGCCTGCACGCAATACTTCTGGATGACGTAGGGCTTGAGGGCGCTCAGCTCGAGGATGCGCTCCACCGCTTCCGGGGCGAAGCGGAAGACGCCCTCCACCGGCTGGCGGATGAGCTCTTCCGCCTCCTCCCGGCTGAAGGCGGTGAGCTCCACCTCGTCGAAGAAGTTGTACCAGGGGCTGCCTTCGCTCGTCCAGTTCCGGCGGATGCCCACCCCGCTCATCACCGCCACCAGGTGCTCGGAGAACGTCTTCATGAAGATGCCGCGCAGCCGCTGGTTGATGCGCTCGGAGAACTGGTTGAGCACGTCCACCTCGTCAATGAGCAGGGCCAGCTTGACCTGGCGGGACGTGCGGCCCTTGAGCTCCTCGATCACGCGCTGGAGGTCGTGGCTGAAGTCGCGCCCGTCGTAGCCGGGGGACTCTTCACGCCAGCGCAGGGCCTCCCGGGTCTCCGCGGAAGGCCGCAGCTCGT
>JAKEEX010000539.1 GCA_022616315.1 Myxococcaceae bacterium | reverse complement strand
CGGGCCCGCGCTCACGAGGGCCGCACCCACCTGGCCGCTCCCAGGAGAGGTGTACCTGCCATGCGCCGGACGACCACCGCCGTCCCTGGCGCACGCTCACCGGGCGGGCCCCTCTGGCTCTTCCCGCGCATCCGCTGCTCCGCGTCCATGGCGCAAGCGCGCGCCTGGTCGTCCTGCGCTCTCGCCGGCGTGGGGTTGACCTGGCGGCTGTGAGGGAGCCGACCGGCTCGAGCGGCGGCGTGCGGCGCTCCATGCCCCGCGCGACCGCGGCTCTGTGAGGGGACGGCGGGTTTCCCCGTAGCTACGGACCCCGCAGCCTCCGCCCGGCGGAGGAGATTGCGCTGGAAACTCGGCCACTTCGCGCGCCCCTGACACCCGGCAGGGCTGGAGCGCGTCTTGCTCCATCGAACCGTCGCCATGGGTCGTGGGCAACCAGTCGCGCAGCGCCGCGCCCGGCTGCTCGGGCATCACCCAGCGGAGCCCGAGGCCGCGCTCACCTCCAGAGCGCAGTCGCAGGGGTCCACGTTAAGGGCACCGACGCTGTCCACATTCGCATCCACCTGCCTTCGCCGTTGCGCCGTCGCTCCTGCGGAGCCGCGTTGCTCCGCCAGGGAGAGCCTCCCCGTCCCGCATCTTCGCCATGTCCTCCCCTGCGAACCCGCCGAGCTTCTCTCCCGCTGACATCCGTCGTCTGCGCAGCACCATGAGCCGGCCGAAGTTCGCGGCGCTGCTGGGCGTGTCGCCGAACACGGTGTACCGATGGGAGCTCCCCCCGGAGAGCCCGCACAACCTCACGCCGTCTCCCACGGCCCGCCGGGGGCTGGCGCGCCTCACCGAGGGGGGCATCCCGGCGCCGGTGGTGCCCGGCCCCGTGCCGGCGGCGCAGACGGAGCACCACCCCATCCACTGGGAAGGCTCCGTACTGGAGCGTGGCGCGCTGGCGCACGTCTACGCGCACGTGGAGGACTCGCGCTACGGCGAGGCCAGGTCGGCGCTCGCGGCCCTCGAGGTGCGCGACCTCCCTCCAGACACGCAGGCCGAGGCCGCAGCGCTGCACGCGCGCTGCGCGCTGCTCGGGCGGGGGGATGCCCACGCTGCGCTCGCGGCGCTCGCGCCATGGAGCACCCCGGACGCGCACTCCGGCCTGTCCCCACACGCCTCCGCGCTCGTGTGCCTGTGGCAGGGCTACGCGCTGGGCTGGCCGGACGGGCGCCACCACGACCGGGAGCGTGCGCTCACGCTGCTCCACGGGGCACGCGCGGTGATGGCACGCCTGGACGAGCGCGGCTCCGTCTTCTGGGCGGAGCTGGGCATGGGGATGGCGCATGCAACCTGCAACGACGCCCGGGAGGCCCGGTGCCACATCCAGCAGGCGCTGACCTATTGCGTCCCGGGCGCGCGCACCGCCTGGCGCACCTGGCGCGAGGAGGCCTCCGGGCACGTGGCCCGGCTGGACCAGGACTACCGGCGCGCCATCCACGAGTACGGCCGGGTGCTGCCGCTGGCCGCCACCCGCGACGACCGCTATGCCCGCGCGCGCGCCCTGGCCTTCATCGCCGCGCGGCTCCTGGAGGCGGGGGAGTCCGCGCAGGCGGTGCTCGCGGCGGGGCGCCAGGCCCAGGCCCTGCACGCGGAGGTGGGCAGTCCCTTCGACCACAGCATCACCCCCATGCTGCGCGGCGTGGGCGAGGCGCACCTTCGCCT
>JAKEEX010000538.1 GCA_022616315.1 Myxococcaceae bacterium | reverse complement strand
GACGATTCCCCACATCGTCCGTGTGCCCCTCGATAATCACGGGCCCGAGCTCCATGTTCTTGCTGAGCACAGCGGCGACCTCATCCAGCATCTTGAACGACTGCCTCTGGATCTTCGCCTTCCCGGTCTCGAAGAGCACATTGCCGCGGACGCGAAGCCGGTCGCTCTCCACCACCACCTGGGGCTCATCAGCGAACTCGCACCCGTCGTTCTCCGCGGGCCCGGGGAGGTCGGGGCAGCGGTCGATGTTGTCCGGAATCTGGTCCTCGTCCCTGTCGGGGCAGCCCTCGTACTCGGCAGGGCCTGCCTCATTGGGGCACGTATCCTGGCCATCGGGCAGTCCGTCCGCGTCGTTGTCCGAGTCCGGGCAGCCATCCGCATCCTGGAACCCATCGCGGTCCTCGGGAACCGAGGGGCACGCATCCTCCGCGTCCGCGATGCCATCACCATCACGGTCGTTGCCCTCGAAGTCGTAGCGGAGCGCGGCCATCACGCGGAAGGCCTCGCGGCCGTAGCCCGGCTCCACCGTCACGCCGCGCCCCACGTTGAGCTCCGCGCCCCACCGGTCGCTCACCCTCGCGCGCACGCCCGCGAGCACCTCCCAGGGTGTCTTCAACGAGTCCGCATCGCGGAAAGTGAACGGAGCCGAGAGCGGCGTGGAGAGGTGCATCTCACCCACCGCCTTCACCTCGGTGAGGCTGGCCACGTCCGGAAGCGCCGCGACCACGCCCGCGCCGAAGGTGGCCTCGTTGTCCACGTAGAGCTGGAGGAACTGCGCAGGCTGGCGCAGACGCGCCCCCACGCTCCCGAGCACGCGCACGGGCCCCACAGGTACCTCCAGCGCGACGCGCGGAGCGAAGACGAAGGACCGCTCGCCGAGGAAGCTCTGCTTGTCCCCCGTGGGAAGACGTCCCTCGAGCACCACACCCACGCCCACGGGCGCCTCGCGCGGATGAAGAATCGTCACGCGCGGCAGGACGCGGATGTCACCGAGCCCGAGCGATGCCACGCCCGTCGAGGGAAAGCCCTGGGCCGAGAGCAGCCCGAAGTTGTCCCCCTGGAGCAGCGTGAGCGGGAGGTCCACGCCGAGCTCGAGCCGCGGCAGCAGCTGGTACGCGAAGAGGGCGTGCGCGTCGAGGCGGTAGGGGATGAGGTCTCCGAGCCGCTCCTGGCCGAGCTTCAGCCCCAGCACGCCCACCGGAAGGTCCATGAGCAACGCGGCCCGGAAGGAGCTCGCGGCCGGTGTGTCCGCGCCCTCCAGCGAGATGCCCGCGTTCTGCAGCGGCGTCACCTTGTTGGGCACGCTGTCGAAGCTGCGCAGCTCAGGAGTCCCCTGCGCGTGCGCGGACAGGGAGATGCCGAGCACCGCCAACCCCGCGAGCACCTCGAGTCTGGACGAACGCAATGCTGCACCCCTCTGCCGCTGGTTTCTCGAAGGGCGCAGCGTTCCACGAACCCGGCCGCCATGCGAGCCTTCGAGCACTTTGCGTCCAAACGGCGGGACGCCCGCCTGGCCCCAGGGCAGCCCGACGCACGGGCGGATTGACGCCGCGGCGTCGGGCGTTAGAGTAGATGCTCAGGACGTCACGGGGGCGACCTGGTTTCGACGGGGGTAAAGAAGTCCAAGACGCGTGCCGAGCCGTCAGTGCCTCGTAAAAACACTGGCAACGCTACAAACGCCAACGACAACGTTGAGCTCGCGCTGGCTGCTTAAACAGTCCTAGTGCGCGGTCTTCCCGGTCTCGGCCTGTGGGCTGGGGTAAGACCGTCATAATGCAGGCTGGCTTCCAGGGGTGTCCGGGCTCCTGGCGGCGAGATTCTCCGGAAACGTACCTGCGGAAGCCTGTCCCTGGGCGGTCGCAGGACGAATCAAACCAGGGACTACGCACGTAGCTGTCGAAGGATGGAAGACTTTCGGACGCGGGTTCGATTCCCGCCGCCTCCACTGTAGAAGACCGAGGGAGGGCGCGTACTTACCGCGCCCTCCCTTTTTTGCGCTCTGACGGACCAACCTGAGGTCGAAGGCCCAAGTCGCTCCATGGAAGCGGGGCAACTTCAGAACTTCAAGTCGCGGAATGGCACCGAAGGGCAAAGCTCGGTAAGTAGAGCGCCGGAGGAGTCCCGCAGAACCGATGTCAGCCCCCACGCCTAAGGTAGTCCACGCCAGAGGTGTCCGGACT
>JAKEEX010000537.1 GCA_022616315.1 Myxococcaceae bacterium | reverse complement strand
TGGCCTCGGTACTCCTGCTCGATGCGCGCGAGGCACCTCTCGATGTTCGCCGCCTTGGCCAGCAGCACCTCATCGGCCATGGATGCTTCCTCTCTCGAGGACGTCTTCGATGAGCCCACGCCGGCGCTCGTTGAGGTGCGCATACTCGGTCATCGCATGCGTCTCGAAAAGTCCGACCTGAAGCTCGTCCGAGCACATCAGCTGCTCTCCTTCTGCGAGCACCTGTGCAACCAGCGCCACGGGTGCGCGGGAGAGGTCCACCAGGTCCACGTCGCGCATCAATCGCGCCGCCAGCGCCTGTGCCTTGTCGAAGCGCTCCACGGGAGACAGTGGGCGTGCCGGCAGCACCGCCAGGTCGATGTCGCTTTCAGGTCGGGCCTCCCCGCGCGAATAGCTGCCAAAGACGTACACCGCCCGGGCATCGGGAATGACGGCGCGCGTGGCCAACAGCAACTCGGTACGGGAAGGGAACCCAGGCGTGGACATCGATTGAATGTATAGACATCCAGGGGGGAGGAAGAACAGGTGCCCCGCGGTCCGCAGTCCACTGTTCCCCCGGAATGAACCAGAGCCCATCCACTTCGACTGGACGCTCTCCGGGCGCGTCGGCAGGAAGGACCCATGCGCAGTCCAGCAACTCTTCGTGGCGCAGTCTTCGGCCTGAGCGCAGCAGCCCTGTTCGGCGTCAGCGCTCCCCTGGCGAAGCCCCTGCTCGCAACCACGGGGCCGCTGATGCTGGCGGGGCTCCTGTACCTCGGAGGTGGGCTGGGACTGACGCTCTTCCGGATGGCGCGGTGGGGCCTGCGCGCCGAGGGCCCACGCGAGGCCGCGCTGGAAACACGTGACATGGGGTTGATGGCCGCAATCACGGTGCTCGGAGGAGTCCTCGGCCCGGTGCTCATGCTCGTCGGGCTCGGGAGACTGACTGCCATCTCGGCCTCGCTCCTGCTCAACCTGGAGGGTGTCTTCACCATCCTGCTCGCGGTGACTCTCTTTGGTGAGCACCTCGGAGGGCGGACGGCCCTCGCAACCGTGTCCATCCTCGCCGCCGCGGTGCTGCTCGGCGTGGGGCCGGGTCCTCTCTCGGGAGACGTCCTCGGTGTCCTGGCCCTCGCGGGCGCCTGCCTCTGCTGGGCGGTGGACAACAACCTCACCCAGCGCGTGTCCCTGAAGGACCCGGTGCGGGTGGTGCAGGTGAAGGCGCTCGGGGCCGGCATCGGGGCGCTTATGCTGGCGCGCATGACGGGCCAGCACTTCCCGCCCGAGCAGGTGCTCTGGAAGGCGCTGCTGCTGGGGACCGCGAGCTACGGCGCGAGCATCGTGCTGGACACCTACGCCCTGCGCCTGCTCGGAGCCGCTCGGGAGGCGGCCTACTTCGCCACTGCGCCCTTCATCGGCGCCCTGGCGGCCGTCCCGCTCCTCGGCGAACGCCTTGGCGCGGTGCAGCTCGCCGCCGGAGCTCTGATGGCGGCCGGCGTGGCCCTCCTCCTGCGCGAGCGCCACGGCCACCTGCATGCGCACGGGGCGCTGGAGCACGAGCACCTCCACGTCCACGACGCGCACCACCAGCATGAGCACCCTCCAGGAGTGGAGGTGCGCGAGCCCCACAGCCACCCGCACAGGCACGCGCCCCTGGTGCACGACCATCCGCACGTGCCCGACGCCCACCACCGGCACCGGCACCGGCACCGGCCCTGAAGGCCGTACGGACCCTCTAAACACGCGATGCCGACTTCCGCCGCTTCACCTTCTCGAGCGTCCGGGACCCCTTCGCGGCGCGCTGACGTCAGCGAGCAAGCGACCGGATGCCAGGGTGGAAAAGACGCCCCAGCCTCGAGTGCCCACGGTGGTGACGGTGTGACCGAACAGGTCACTCTTTCCCCGCGCCGTCGAGTCGAGGCAACCTGGCGACCGTCGAACGATGTCTGGAACCGCGCGCAAACTCGTCTTCGCGTTCACCCTCCTGGTGGTGAGCTTCGGGGTGGCCTCCGTCGCCGCCCTGCGGGGCCTGGAAGAGGTCCATGTGGCCCTGCACGAGGTGAAGGAGCAGGAGACGCACGTGCGGCTTGCGCTGACGCTCGCGAGCGCCGTGCGTGACCAGTACGCGCACCAGGCGCACACGCTCATCCTCGGCAACCTCAGCCACATGCACCTGTACGAGGAGGCCCAGCGGCGGGTGCTGCAGCTCCTCGACGAGGTGGACGCGCAGGCCTCCACCCCCGAGGAGCGTGCGCTGGTGGCCCGGATGAGGGAGTCGTGTGGCGAGCTCGACACCGTCTTTCGCGAGCGCATCGTCCCCGCGGTGACTGCAGGCGACCGGAATGCCCTCGTCACGGCACACCAGCAGGTGCTCGCGCTCGTCTCGTCCATCCAGCGGAACGCGGATGCCCTGGCGCATCGGTACGAGGAGTCCATCCGGGACTTCGACCAGCACGCCGGCGTCGCTCAGCACAGCGCGTACCGCTGGACGCTCGCGCTCCTGGTGTGTGCGACGCTCCTTGCCGCGGCCGTGGGGCTCTACATCGGCCGCTCTGTCGCCCGCCCCGTTGCGAGGCTCGAGGCGGGGGCCCGGCGCATCGCCGAAGGTGACCTCGCCACCCGCATCGACATCCCCAGCGGGGACGAGTTCGGCCGGCTCGCAGGCCAGTTCAACCGGATGACGGAGGCCCTCGCGGCGCACCAGGAGAAGCTCGTCCACAGCGAGAGGCTCGCGGGCATTGGGCGTCTCGCGGCGGGCGTGGCGCACGAGCTCAACAACCCGCTCGGCGTCATCCTCGGCTACGTCCGGCTCCTCGAGCGCAAGGCGGACACGGCGCTCGCGGAGGACCTGAAGGTGGTGGAGGAGGAGGCGGTCCGCTGCCAGGAAATCGTCGAGGGGCTGCTCGACCTCTCGCGTCCTCTCGCCGTGGTGGGAGAGGCGGTGGACCTGCGTCAGCTCGTGGACGAGGTGGTCAGCCGCCTCCAGGAGTCCGCACAGCACCCGCTTCCCCCGGTGACGGTGGAGGGGCAGGGAGTGGTGGAGGGCCACCCGCAGCGCCTCCGCCAGGTGGTGACGAACCTGGTGGAGAACGCGACCGAGGCGGCGGGCCCGGGTGGGCGCGTCACCATCGGGATTGGCCTCCACGTTGAGCGGGGCATCACGGTCTCCGTCCGAGACACAGGGCCCGGGCTGCCACCCGAGGCGAACGAACGTCTGTTCGAGCCCTTCTTCACGACGAAGGCCTCGGGGACGGGGCTCGGGCTCGCCGTCTCTCAGGCGATTGCCCAGGCCCATGGTGGAAGCATCGAAGCGCGCACCCTGCCCGAGGGCGGTGCGGAGTTCTCCCTCCACCTTCCGGTGAGGGTGTGAGCATGGAGAGGAAGGCGCGCCTCCTGGTCGTCGACGACAAGGAGAACATGCTGAAGCTGCTCGCCCGCATCCTGGGGGACGCCTACGACGTGGAGACGGCCCAGGATGGCAGCAGCGCCCTGAGCCTCCTCCAGACGCGTGCCTTCGACGTCGTCCTCACGGACATCCGCATGCCGGGAGCGGACGGCTTCGAGGTCCTGCGAACCGTGAAGCGGCAGTCGGCGGACACGGAGGTCATCCTCATGACGGCGTATGCCTCCGTGCCAAAGGCGGTGGAGGCCATGCGCGAGGGGGCCTACGACTACCTGCAGAAACCGTTCGACCCGGACGAGGTGTCGCTCGTCGTGGCGCGGGCCCTCGAGCACAAGCGCCTCAGGGAGCAGGCCCTCGAGCAGAGCGCACGGGAGGTGAGTCGGACACCGGCGGGCCCGCTGCCCCCGGACATGCTCGTGAAGATGCCGTTTCGCGACGCGGTGGAGCTGGCCCGCGAGCACGCGTCTCGCGACTATCTGGCGGCGCTCCTGCGCGAGTTCGACGGAAACGTCACGCATGCGGCCACGCATGCGGGCATGGAGCGCGAGAGCCTCCACCGCCTCCTCCGGCGCCACGGCCTCCGCTCGGAGGACTTCAAGCCATGAGCCGGCAAGCGATTGCACGCGCGCTGATGGTCCTGGGAGCGCTTTCACTGCTGGGTGCACTGGCATCAGCGCTCTACGGCGTGGTCCTCGTGAGGAAGGGCTTCAGCGCCCGTGACGAACCCTCCGCCCTCGAGACATGGGCCGCGCGCGCCCTCCGTCGGGCCCCCGTACCAAGCCGCGCAGTGCAGCTGAAGAACCCGCTGCCATCCACACCCGAGGTCCTCGCGGAGGCCCGTGCGCACTGGGCGGACCACTGCGCGCTGTGCCACGCCAACAACGGCAGTGGCGACACGCAGCTGGGCAGGAACATGTTTCCGAGGGCCCCCGACATGCGGCGCCCGTCGACGCAGGACATGAGCGACGGTGAGCTCTACTCCGTCATCCAGAACGGCATCCGCCTCACCGGCATGCCTGCCTGGGGCGAGCCCGTGGAGGACGACCTGCAGACGTGGGGTCTCGTCGCCTTCATCCGCCACCTGCCCGAGCTGACGGAGGAGGAGGCCGGGATGAAGGAGCTCAACCCGAAGTCGTCCCATGAGCAGCGGGAGCAGCAGCTCGAAGAGGAGTTCCTCAACGCACCCGATTGAACGCAGTGAAGGAGGAAGCACCATGAAGAAGGGACTGTTCGGACTGATGTTGGCGGGCGTCCTGTCCTCCACGGTGGCGCTGGCCCACGGCGGCGGCGAGCACGTGATGGGGACGGTGAAGTCCATCGACGCCACCACGCTCTCCGTCGAGACGAAGGAAGGGAAGCAGGTGACGTTCCACGTCGACGCGCAGACGCAGTTCGAGAAGAGCGGAGCGAAGACGACGGTCGGCGACGTGAAGGTCGGCGAGCGCGTCGTCGTCCACGCGATGAAGCACGGCACCATGCTGCACGCGACGGTGGTGAAGTTCGGGAAGCAGCAGGCGGCCGCCCCCCAGAAGCACGAGGGGAGCGACGCCGGCAGCGGGGACGGGCACGAGCATGGCCACCCGGGACACTGAGCGCGGCGCAGGTGAGCGGTCCTGTGTCGGCGCCGCGCTGGTCGCGCTCGTCTTCGTCGTGGGGTGCTCGTCCCCCGGGGAGGGCGCCGCGGCCCGGCCACTCCCCGAGCTCGCAAGGCCGGCGGACCAGAACCCCGACCCGCAGGTGCTCGAGGTTCAGCTCGAGGCACGCATGGCCGAGGTGGAGTACCTCTCCGGCAAGCGCACGGAGGTGTGGAGCTATGACGGCACCGTCCCCGGGCCGCTGCTGGAGGCGCGCGTGGGGGACGAGCTCGTCGTCCACTTCCGCAACAACCTGCCCGAGGCCACGACCATCCACTGGCACGGGCTCCGTGTCCCTGCCGCGATGGACGGCACGGAGGCCATGCAGTCGCCCATCGCGCCGGGCGGCACCTTCGAGTACCGCTTCCGCCTGGAGGACGCAGGGCTCTTCTGGTTCCACCCTCACGTGCGCTCGGACATCCAGGTGGAGCGGGGGCTCTACGGCGTCATCCTCGTCAGAGGAGACGACGCGCTGCCCGTGCTCGGGCGCGAGCGCATCCTGGTGCTCGACGACGTCCAGGTGGACGCGGAGGGCCGGCTGGCCGACCCGGAGGACATCGGCTCCATGGAGGCCATGACGGGCCGCCAGGGCAACGTGCTGCTCGCCAACGGCGTGAAGGGGGCCGAGCTGGAGGTGACGCCGGGAGAGCGGCTGCGCCTGCGCGTGGTGAACACGGCGACGGCCCGCTACTTCCGCCTGGGGCTTCCCGGCCGTCGCATGCACCTGCTGGGCGTGGACGGCGGGCTGCTCGAGCGCCCTCGCGAGGTGGACGAGGTGCTGCTCGCTCCCGGTGAGCGTGCGGACCTGGCCATCGACGCGGACGGGGAGGCCGGCGAGGTGTGGGAGCTGCTCAACCAGCCCTACGACCGCGGCCACATGACCGGCGGAGGCTCCCCCGGCCCGGTGCTGCAGCTGCGCTTCGCGGAGCGTCCACGTCTCGAAGCCGAGCCCCTGCCCGGAATGCTCCGGACCATCGCCCCGCTCCCCGCGCCGTCGGCCACGCGTCGGCTCGTGCTCACCGAGGACATGGACATGGGCGGTGGGATGGGAAGCGGCCCCACCTTCCGCATCAACGGCGAGGCCTTCCCCAACGTGACTCCCCTCGAGACGAGCCTCGACGCCGTGGAGAGCTGGGAGGTGGTCAACGAGACGGAGATGGACCACCCCTTCCACCTGCACGGCTTCTTCTTCCAGGTGGCAGAGCAGGCGGGCGCGCCCGCGCCCTTCCTCGCGTGGAAGGACACGGTCAACGTCCCGGCGGAGAGCAGCTTGCGCTTCCTCGTCCGCTTCGAGCAGCACCCGGGCCGCTGGATGTACCACTGCCACATCCTCGAGCACGGCGAGCGCGGCATGATGGGCGAGCTGCTCGTCCAGCCATGACACCCACGCTCCTTCACGCGCAAGGACGCGCTTCCCATCTCTCGCACCCAGGAATCGTCATGAACATCCGCTTGCTGTCCTCCCTCGTCCTCGTGGCCGCGCTCGTCGCATGCGGCGGTTCCGCGTCGAATGCCCCCGAAGCGCCGTCCTCGCTCACCGGAATGCCGATGAGCGGCGGCTTCCACCTGTCCTGGGCGGACAACTCGAACGACGAGACGGAGTTCGTCGTCAAGCAGAAGGTGGGGGAGGGGAGCTTCACGGAGCTCACACGCGTCCCCTTCGACACCACCCAGTACATGGTGGAGAGCGGCGAGGCGGGCCAGCACCTCGTCTTCCGGGTGATGGCACTGAACGCCGAGGCCAAGTCCGCCGCGTCCAACGAAGTCATGTGGATGCCGTGACTCCCGCCCTTGAAATCCCTCGCGACTCGAGGTCCTGACATGCCTGCGAAGCCACGCTTCTCGGTCCACCGCCTCCGCCAGCTGCACCGCTACCTTGGACTCTTCATTGGCATCCAGTTCGTCCTGTGGACGGTGGGTGGCCTGTATTTCAGCTGGACCGACATCGACGCCATCCACGGCGACCACTGGCTCAAGCCGAACGCTCCCCTCACCGCGGAGCACCCGCTCGTCGCACCCTCGGTGGTGGTGGACCACATCCGCGCCACGGAGCCCGTGGACTCGCTCGCCGGGCTGGAGCTGCTCAACGTCCTCGGCGCTCCCGTCTACCGGCTGCAGTACGTCACGCACGGGGCGGATGGCAAAAGCGTCCGCAAGAGCCAGCTGGCCTGGGCCCGGACAGGTGAGCTGCGAGGCCCCGTGGGGCGTGAGGAGGCGGTGAAGGTGGCGCAGGCCGGCATGGCCCACGAGGCACCGGTCCGCAGCGTGGAGCAGGTGACGACCGAGAACGTGGGCAAGCACCACGAGTATCGCGAGCAGCCGCTGCCGGCGTGGGCCATCACCTTCGAGCACCCATCATCCCCCACCCTGTACGTCCCCGCGGAGAAGGGCCAGGTGCTCCGGGTGCGCACGCAGGAGTGGCGGGCGTTCGACTTCCTCTGGATGCTGCACACGATGGACTACGAGGGGCGGGACGACTTCAACAACCTGCTCCTGCGCGCCGTCTCCGTGCTGGGCCTGCTCACCATCTTCTCGGGCTTCCTGCTCTTCCTGCTCACCTCGCGCGCGTTCTGGAGTCTCGTACGGCCGCGTGCGGAGCGCTCCCGTCGAGAGGCGCTGCCCGCAGCACGGGAGCCCGTGGGGGAAGCCTCCCCTCCAGCGGTTCCCTGAGGCGCGCAGCCGCGGCGGGATGGCATCGAGGTGGAGGCGACCGCGCCGAGCCAGCCGACCGAGAAAGTGACATGCGTGGTGAGCGCGAACTGATGGATGCGGGGTGGCATGGTCATGGCCAGCGGTCCTGATCTTCGGTGAGGGCGCCGCTCAGGCGGCACGTCACGCGGACGAACTTCACATTCGATGCAGAACCATCGCTCGATGGCCAGCGCGGTGCGCCGCCGGCGGCCGCGATAGGCAGGACCAGCGCAGCCGCGATGTCGAGTCTCTTCACGGGTGCGATGCTCCGACAGTTACACCCGCAGTCTCAGAGACGAGGCTGTCTGAAGGATTGTTGGAATGTTACGAGGTGTGACGAAAGTTCCACGCAGCGTCGGCTTCCCCATCTCGGGAGTGGAGAGCCGCATCGAGTACGAGGGCTCCCTCTTCCAGGACTTCCTCGACATCTTCGTGCTCCCGCTGCGCAAGCGCATCGCCGAGGAGCAGTTTGTCGCGGACACGCTGAAGGTGGCCCTCGCGGCGCTCCACGTGGCCTCGGAGGTGAGCAAGGCCTTCGCCTACGTGCAGGCCGCCGAGCGCCACGTAGAGATGCGGCGCATGGTGGTGGAGGCCGCCCTCGCCGGGGCCGAGCTGACCGACCGCCTCTACGAGGCAGGCAACGTCAACGCCCTCAAGGTGCGTGACCGGCTCACCAGCTATGAGGACCCGGGCTGGTACGACAATCCGCCCGGCACCCTCGCCTCCTCAGCCGAGCCCCCATGAGGGGCACGGCTGAGTCCCTGCGACTCGTTCACTCCACGCGCAGCACGCCGCTCAGCATCTTGTCCATCCCGCAGCCGTAGCGAATCTCGCCGCTCTTCGACGGGGTGAACGTCACCTCCACCGGCGTGTTGAGCGGAAGCTCGCGGCGGATGCCCGGCTCGTCGATGACGATCTCCTTCGCGCAGGTGACGTCCGTCTTGCGCGTGATGACCAGCCGCAGCGGCTCGCCCTTCTTCACCGTCACGTTGGCGGGCTCGAAACCCTTGCTGGTGACGGCCAGCTCCACCGTGCGCGCCTTCGCGTCCTTCCTCGCAGGGGTGCCCTTCTGGGCGGCGCTGGCGGAGCCGCCCGCGGTCGCGTGGATGCCGGCCGCGTGACCGTCCCTGGCACGGTCGGCCTTGTCGTGGTCATCGCACGCGAGGGCCGCGGCAGGAGCGAGGGTGCCGAGTGCGACTGCGGGGACCAGGAGCAGCTTCTTCCACGTGTGCATGTGTTTGTCCTTGGAACGACGGTTTGAGAAAGGGCCTTGGGGTGCTTCACTTCAGGCGGACGCCGCGGCCTCGAACGGCAGTCCGGAGTCATGGGCCACGACCGCGGGCTGGGGCTCCGGCTCCTCGGGCAGGCTGCGCTTCTTCCACAGGAAGTAGACGGCCGGGTAGACGAGCAGCTCCATGAGGAAGCTCGTCGCCAGGCCGCCTACCATGGGCGCGGCGATGCGCTTCATCAGGTCGGACCCCGTCCCGGTGGACCACATGATGGGCAAGAGGCCCATCATCGCGGCGAAGACGGTCATCGCCTTCGGACGAACCCGCTTCACCGCTCCGTGGATGATGGCCTCCACGAGGTCCTTCTCGGTGTTGAGGCGCCCCTCACGCTTCGCCTCGTCGTAGGAGAGGTCGAGGAAGAGAAGCATGAAGACGCCCGTCTCCGCGTCGAGCCCCATGAGCGCAATCAGGCCCACCCACACGGCGATGGACATGTTGTAGTCGAGCAGCCACAGGAGCCACACCGCGCCGATGGCCGAGAAGGGCACGGCCAGCATGACGATGCCCGCCTTGAAGGCGGACTTCGTGTTCATGTACAGCAGGCCGAAGATGAGGACGAGCGTCAGCGGGAGGATGACCTTGAGGCGCTCCTTGACGCGGACCATGTTCTCGTACTGGCCGCTCCACGTCATGGCGTAGCCCGTCGGCAAACTCACGCTCGCGCCGACCGCGTCCTTCGCCTTCTCCACGTACGTGCCCACGTCCACCTTCGACGTGTCGAAGTCCACGTACACATAACCCGCGAGCAGCCCGTTCTCGTCGCGAATCATGGACGGGCCTTGCGCCACCACCACGTCCGCAATCTCCTCCATGGGAATCTGTCCCTGCCCGCCGGGGAGCGGGAGCAGCACGCGCCGCAGCGCCTCCAGGTCCTCCCGGTACTCGCGGGCGTATCGCACGTTGATGCCGTAGCGCTCACGGCCCTCCACGGTCGTGCTCTGCGTGTCACCTCCCACGGCCGTCATCACCATCGCGTTCGCGTCGTCCACGGTGAGGCCGTAGCGGGCGAGCCGGTCCCGCTTGAGGACGAAGTCCAGGAAGTAGCCGCCGGCCGCGCGCTCCGCGTAGACGCTGCGCGTCTCGGGCATCCTGGAGAGGGCCGCCTCGGTCTCCTTGGCCAGCTTTTCAATCGTGGCCAGGTCCGCGCCCATCAGCTTGATTCCCACCGGCGTGCGGATGCCGGTGGACAGCATGTCCAGGCGCCCCTTGATGGGCATGGTCCAGGCGTTGGAGATACCCGGCAGCTGCAGCGCGGCGTTCAGCTCCGTCTCGAGCTCCTCCTGGGTGATGCGGTCCCGCCACAGCGGCCGGAGGACGGGCTTCACCCACTCCGGCGCCCAGGAGGAGTACCAGCGCGGCTTCTCCCGCCACTCGCTCTCCGGCTTGAGGAGCACCGTCGTCTCCATCATCGTGAGGGGCGCGGGGTCCGTGGAGGTGTTGGCGCGGCCCGCCTTTCCGAAGACGCGCTTCACCTCCGGGAACGTCATGAGAATCTTGTCCTGCACCTGCAGCGCCTTCCTCGCCTCGGCCACCGACATGCCGGGCTCGACGGCCGAGGGCATGTACAGCAGGGTCCCCTCGCGCAGGGGCGGCATGAACTCCCGGCCGAGGGCCAGGTAGACGGGGACGGTCGTCGCCACCAGCAGGGCGCTCAAAGCGATGGTCGCCCGGGGGTGGCGCAGGACGAAGCGGCAGGGCCCCTCGTAGATGCGGTGGAAGAAGCGACTGATGGGGTGCCGCTCCTCCGAGTAGTACTTGCCGACCAGCGCGCTCGTGGCGAGCTTCGCGAGGATGCGCGGCCGGAACTGGAAGGGCTCGATGCGCGCGAAGAGCATGCGCATGGCCGGGTCCAGGGTGATGGCCAGCAGCGCGGCGATGGCCATGGCCAGGTTCTTCGAGTACGCGAGCGGGCGGAAGAGGCGTCCCTCCTGGTCCACGAGCGTGAAGACAGGCATGAAGGCGACCGCAATCACCAGCAGCGAGAAGAAGACGCCCGGACCCACCTCCAGGAGGGCCTCGAGGCGCACCTTGTGGAAGTCCCCCTTCTTCCCACCCTGAATCCAGTGGTGAATCTTGTTGTAGGCGTTCTCCACCTCCACGATGGCCCCGTCCACGAGCACACCGATGGAGATGGCGATACCGGCCAGCGACATCAGGTTGGCGTTCAGCCCCATGAAGTACATGGGGATGAAGGCGAGGGCCACCGAGACGGGAATCGTGACGATGGGGACGATGGCGGACGGGAGGTGCCAGAGGAAGAGGAGGATGATGAGCGAGACGATGATGATTTCTTCGATGAGCTTGTGGTTCACCGTCTCGATGGCGTCGCGGATGAGCTCGGAGCGGTCGTACGTCGTGACGACGTCCACGCCCTTGGGCAGGGATGGCTTGAGCTCCTCGAGCTTCGCCTTCACGCGGTCGATGACGTTGAGCGCGTTCTCCCCCTGGCGCATCACGACGATGCCGCCCACCACGTCACCCTCGCCGTTGTAGTCGGCGATGCCCCGGCGCAGCTCGGTGCCCAGCGTCACCGTGGCCACGTCCTTGATGGTGACGGGCGTGCCTCCCTTGGTCTTGAGGACGAGGCTCTCGATGTCGCGGATGTTCTTCACGTAGCCGCGGCCGCGCACCATGTACTCGCGGCCCGCGAGCTCCACGAGGCGCCCGCCCACGTCGTTGTTGCCCTTGCGCACGGCCTGGATGACGGCGTCGAGCGGCAGCTGGTAGGCCGCCAGCGCGTTCGGGTTCACCGTCACCTGGTAGTTGCGCACCTGGCCGCCCACGGTGGCCACCTCGGCGACGCCCGGGACGCTCTGCACGGCGTAGCGCAGGAACCAGTCCTGGTAGGAGCGCAGCTCGTCGGTGGAGTGGGCCCCGCTCCTGTCCACCAGCGCGTACTGGAAGACCCAGCCCACGCCCGACGCGTCCGGCCCCAGCTCCGTCTTCACGTCGGTGGGGAGCTGGGGGGTGATCTTGGACAGGTACTCGAGGACGCGCGTGCGCGCCCAGTACATGTCCGTCCCGTCCTCGAAGATGACGTAGACGTAGCTGTAGCCGAAGTCCGAGAACCCGCGGATGGCCTTCACCTTCGGCGCGCCGAGCAGCGCCGTGGTGATGGGGTACGTTACCTGGTCCTCGATGATGTCCGGGCTGCGGTCCCAGCGCGAGTAGATGATGACCTGGGTGTCGGACAGGTCCGGCAGCGCGTCCAGGGGGATGTTCCTCATCGTCCAGAACGCGCCGACGAGGGCCGCGATGGTCGCGGCGATGACGAGGTACTTGTTCTCCGCGGAGAAGCGGATGATGCGCCGGACCATGGGCTAGCGGCCTCCGTGCGACGGGTGCTCGGAGTGCTCCGAGGGGGTGGCGTCCGGGCTCTGAGGACTGCTGGTGGAGGGGAGGACCTGCGCGCTCTCCCCCTTGATTTGGGCCTTCTCCGCCGCGGCCGCCATGTCCGCCAGCGACGCGCGCAGCCGCGACTCGGAGTCGACGAGGAAGTTGGCGCCGCTGACGACCTTCTCGCCCTCGGTGAGCCCGGACACCACCTCCACGTGGGCACCGTCCGACTCGCCGAGCTGCACCTCGCGCGGCTGGAGCTTCCCGTCGCCGATGTCGACGAAGGCGACCTTGTTCGTGCCCGAGTCGATGACGGCGTCCACGGGAATCCGGAGGCCCTCGCGCGGGGCCGCCTGGAGCTTCACCTCGCCGAACATGCCGGGCCGCAGCTCTCCGTCCGGGTTGGCGAACGTCAGGCGCACCTTCACCGTGCGGGTGTCCCGATCCATCAGCGGCTCCACGAAGACCACCTTCCCGGTGAAGACGCGTCCCGGGAAGGCGTTGAAGGTGATGCTCGCCGGCATCCCCTCCTTCACGCGCCGCAGCTCGCTCTCGTAGACGTCCGCCAGCACCCACACCGTCGAGAGGTCCACCACCTCGTAGGGCGTAGCGCCCGCCTCGAGCGGCATTCCCTCCACCACGTCCTTCTTCGTGACGACGCCCGAGATGGGCGAGTAGAGCGTGAGGCTCTTCACGGCCTCGCCGGTGCGGATGATGCGGTCAATCTCCGAGGAAGGGATGTCCCAGAGCTGGAGCTTGCGCCGCGCCGCCGCGACGAGCGTCTGCCTGTCGTCCGCGAGCTCCCCTCCTTCGCCCCCGACCGCATCCCGACTCCTCACGGCCAGCAGGAGCTCCTCCTGGGCGGCGAGCAGGTCCGGGCTGTAGAGAGAGAAGAGCGGCTCGCCCTTGCGGACCTTCTGGCCCGTGTAGTTGACGTGCACCCGCTCGACGAAGCCCGGGAACTTCACGTTGACACGGCGCACGCGCGTCTCGTCCACGGCGACGGTGCCGACGGTGCGCCAGGCGCCTCCCACTGTGCCGCGGGAGACCTCCGCGGTGCGCAGCCCGATGAGCTGCTGGCGCGCCGGGTCGATGGTGACGGTGGCGAGCCCCTTCACCGTGGATGCGTTGCCGTTCGCCTCGTCCTCGTAGACGGGGAGGTAGTCCATGCCCATCTCGTCCTTGCGCGGCACGGGCGAGGTCTGCTTCGGGTCCATGGGCGAGCGGTAGAAAATGGGCTTCTTCTCCTTCTTCTCCTTCTTCTCCTTCTTCTCC
>JAKEEX010000060.1 GCA_022616315.1 Myxococcaceae bacterium | reverse complement strand
CTGTCGCTCCTCGAGCTCCCGGGCCGTCCGCTGTGCTTCTGCCTCGAGGCGGTCCAGCGCATCACGCTGGGCCTTGAGCGCCTCGTCGCGCTCCAGCTCCGCCGTCTGGCGGAGCCGCATCGCCTCGTCGCGCTCCGTCTCCGACACCTGCCGGAGCCGAATCGTCTCGTCGCGTTCCCGCTCCAGCGCGTCTCGCGCACGCACTGCCTCGTCGCGCTCCTGCCGGGCTTCCGCGAGGGCGCGTTCGAGCTCGGACTCACGCGCCTGCGCGCTGGCGAGCGCCTCGCGCTCACGCACGAGCGTCGGCTCCAGCTGCGCGACCTCGAGGATGAGCGCATCCCGGTGCGCCTGCAGTCGGGTGCCCTCGTCCTCGGTGCGCCTGCGTGCCCGCTCCGTGTCTTCGAACGCCTGCTCCAGCTCCTGGGCGCGCGCCCCGAACAAGAGCACCTGGTCGCCGAGCTGCTTGCGCTCGCGCTCGAGCTCGGCGGTCTCCGCCCGCATCCGTGCGAGCTCGGAGGCCTGCTGCGCCTCCAGCTCCACCCGCAACCTCTCCTGCTCCTCGACCCTGGCGGCCAGTTCCTGGGCGTGTGCCTCGAGCACGGCGCTCTTCTCGGTGAGCTGCGCCTGTGCGCCGCCGAACGACCGCTGGAGCTCCTCCGCGGTGTGCTCCAGCGCTTCGAGCGTCGCTTGCGTCCGGGCCCTGTCGGCCTCTGCCGCGTCTCGTCGTCGCTCGGCCTCGGCCTGTGCCTGCATGGACCGTGAGAGCTCGTCCTCGCTCACTGCGAGCCGCGCCATGAGGGTCCCCTCGCTCGCTGCGAGTCGCTCCGTCAGGGTCCGGACCTGCTCGCGCAGCTGGGCATCGCGGGCCGCGAGCTCCTCCACAGTGGACTGGAGCGCCTCCAGCTGCGAGGTGCGCTCGGCGTCGGCCTTGATGCGCGCGACGAGCTCCATGCGGAGCTCCTCGGCCACCTCGTTCACCCGCTCCAGCTCGCGGGCCGTCGTCGCGTCCTCCTGTGGGGCCGGGGCCTGCGTCCCCTCGAGGGCGCGGAACCGTGTGAGCGCATGGTCGCGCTCGGCGAGCGCATGTGCCGCCGCGCGCGCGGTCCGCTCCGCCTCATCCACGGCCGCCTGGGTGCGGGCCTCCAGCTCGCGCATGCGCGCAGCGCGCTCGTCGGCGTCCAGCTCCGCGTCGAGACCGAGGGGATCCGTGTTGGGCGCGAGCCTCTCGGGCCGTGCCTCCACCAGCTCCCGGAACGAGGCCGACGCGAGGGGGACCAGGGAGACGGTGTTGAGCCCGGACGGATGCAGGCCGCACAGGAACATCCGGTACGCGGGAGTGGCCTCGTCGGTCAGCGACTCGTCGAGCGCGGTCTCCGGCGCGCCTTCCGGAGCGGACGAGAGGGTGTACCCGAAGAAGACGCTCTGGGTCGCGACCTCCACCGAACGGAAGACGTTCTGCAACGCGCGGAGCAGCTCCTCGGCCTGCTCCGCCGACGGAGTCGCTTCCGCGCGCAGGTCGGCCAGCGCGAGCCCCCGGGCCTCGCGCACGACGAGCACGAGGTGACCCTCGCGCGTGAGCAGCCCCTTGAGCGCCGAGAGTGTGGTCGGGTCCTCGACGAGCGCGGTGCCCTGGTGGTGGATGATGAGGTCGAAGGAGCCGGGCTCGAGTGTCCGCAAATCCGAGGAGCGGAACTCCAGCCCCGCGCCAGCGCCGGCCTGCAGGCGGGCCACGCGTGCGGCGTCGGAGTCGAGGGAGACCACGCGGGCGGCCTCCTTGTCCCGAAGGAAGCGTGCACTTCGGCCCGCGGTCTCCGCGGCGGCGCCGAGCTCCAGCACGTTGCGGCCGGCGATGAGGGACTCGAGGTAGACGTAGCGGGGGAGGACCTCCGCAGTCCACGCGGCAGTGGGCGAGCGTGTCATCGTCGCTGGATGGTAGCTGCCGTCGTCCCGGGCCCCAAGTGCCGTGGTGGTCGGCATTCGCCTACAGCGGCGCACCTGTAGAGAAACGCGAGGGCATCACTCGGTGACGGCCCCTCACCCCGGCCCTCTCCCCGAGGAGAGGGGGTTTCGTCACTGTGACTTCTCCGTTGTGCGCGGCAAGATGAAGGCTGGATGGTCTCCCGCTCCTACCTGCTGCGCGCCAGCGTCGCGACCGTGCTCGTTGGGCTCATGGCCTGTCGCATCGAGACCGCCGCACCCTCCGGCGCGCCCGCAGCATCCGCACGCGACGACGCGCCCACCGGGGAGCTGTGGGTCTACACCTCCATGTACCGGCAGGTGCTGGATGCGCTCGAGCCCCTGCTGAAGGAGCGCCTGCCGAAGGTCCGCGTCCACTGGTACCAGGCGGGAAGCGAGAAGGTTGCCAGCCGGCTGGAGGCCGAGCGCGCCGCGGGGGCCATCCGCGCCGACGTGCTCCTCACCTCGGACCCCTTCCTCTACGAGCGCCTCACCCGCGAGGGGCTCCTCACCCGCTACGCCTCGCCGAACGCGCTTCGCATCCCGCGCGCGCTGCTGGAGCTGGACGCGCACTACGCGGCGGTGCGCCTCTCCACGATGGTGCTCGTGCACCGCGAGGGTCTCACGCATCCACCCGCGGCGTTCACCGAGCTCACGCAGCCTCGCTGGAGGAACCGCGTTGCGCTCGGGGACCCGCTCACGTCGGGGACGGCCTTCACCTGGGCCGTGTTCATGCGGGCGAGGCATGGGGACGCCTACTTCGAGGAGCTGCGCGAGAACGGCGCGGTGGTGGCCGGTGGCAACTCGGCCGTGCTGCAGCGGGTGGAGAGCGGGGAGGCGGAGGTCGGGGTGCTCCTGCTCGAGAACGCGCTCGCCGCGAAGGCGCGTGGGAGCCCCATCGATGTCACGTGGCCCTCGGACGGCGCCGTGGTCATCCCGGGTCCGGTGGCCATCCTCCAGACGGCGCAGAACCCCGCCGCGGCGCGGGCCTTCGTGGACGTGCTGCTGTCCCCCGAGGGACAGCGCCTCATCGTGGAGAAGGGTGACATGCACGCGGTGGACCCGAGGCTCCCCGGGCCTCGCGGGCAGGGGGGTGTGGAGGCGCTGCTCGCACGCACCCAGCCGTGGACGCCGGAGGTCATCGACCGCGGCCTCGTCGAGGGGGGCGCGCTGAAGGAAGCGTTCAGCCGGGCCTTCTCGAGATGAGCGCGTCGCTCTCCATGCTCGTGGAGGAGGGTGGGGCGCTCGCCAGCACCCTGGGCGTCTCGCTCGGGGCCTCGGGGCTCGCCTTCGTGCTCGGCACGCCGCTCGCCATCCTCCTCTTCCGCACGGACCTGGCGCTGCGCGGCGTCTTCGTGGCGCTCTTCACCCTGCCGTCCGCGGTGCCGCCGTTCATCTGGGGCATGGGCTGGCTGTCGCTCGCGAGCCCGCGGGCCGGCTACCTCAACCGCTTCTTCGGCGAGGGGACGTTCGACATCTACGGGGCAGGAGGCATCGCCTTCGTCATGGGGCTCTCCGGGCTGCCGCTCGTCCTGCTCGCGGGGGCCGCGGCGCTGCGGCGGGTGGACCCGGCGCTGGACGAGGCCGCGCGCGTCTGTGGCGCGACACCTCTGCGGGCGCTCCTCACGACGACGCTGCCCCTCGCCCTCCCGTCGCTCCTCTCCGGAGCGGTGATGGTGTTGCTGATGACGGCCTCCGCGTTCGGTGTGCCGTACCTCCTCGGCGTCTCCGCGACGCCTCCCACGCGCGTCCTCACCACGCGTATCTACGAGCTGGTCCTCCTGGGGGGAGAGGGGAGCCTCACGCGCGCCCTGGTGCTGTCCTCCGCGCTCGTGCTCCTCGCACCGGTCGCGCTCCTGGCGACGTGGGCACTGGGGCGTGCCGGCAGGGTGCGTCTGAGCGCCGGCAAGGGACTGTCTCCGCGGACCCTCTCACTCGGTCGCGCGCGCGGGCCCCTCAGCCTGGCGGTCGGAGCCGTGTGTGCCGGGCTCGTCCTCCTCCCGCTCGGCGCGGTGGCCCTGACGTCCATCCAGCGGAGCTTCGGCGCGGAGCTGTCATGGGAGAGCCTGACGTTCGCGCACTGGACGGGAGTGCTGCTCGCGAATCGGACGCTGGATGCCGCGGGGCGCAGCCTGGTGCTCTCGGTGGGTGCGGGGGCGCTGGTCTGTGCGCTCGGTCTTGCGAGTGCCGTGCTCCGGCGCCGCTTCCGCCGGCTCGGACCGGCCGTCGAGGCGCTCGCGGTCTGGCCGTATGCCATTCCGGGAACGGTGCTGGCCCTCGCGCTCCTCGTCGCCTTCTCGCGTGACGTGCGGTTCATCCTCCTGGACCGCGTGGCCTTCGTGCTGGCCCTGGCGCACACGCCGTGGCTGCTGCTCCTGGCGTACGTGGTGAAGCACCTCGCACTCGGGGCGAGGAACAGCACGGAGGCGCTCGCCCAGGTGGACGTCTCGCTCGCGGAGGCCGCGAGGGTGAGCGGCGCGGGGCCGGTGCGTGCCTTCGTCGATGCGTTGCTGCCCCTGCTGCGTCCGGCGCTCCTCGCCGCCTTCGTGCTCACATTCCTCGTCTGCGTCACGGAGATCACCATGTCCGTCCTCCTCATCCCCGCGGGCTCCGAGGTGCTGGGGACGCTCCTCTTCGAGCTGCAGAGCTACGCGGACCCCGCGTCCGCCGCCGTGCTCGCGTGCGCGCTGGTGGTGCTGGTGCTCCTGGGGCAGGGGGCGCTCGCGGGGGTGCGGCGGCGGTTGCCGGGGGAGCGCGCATGACGGCCATCGCGCTCGAGGGCCTCGAGAAGGCGTACGGCACCACGCCCGTCGTGCGGGGGCTGACGCTCGAGGTGCGCGAGGGGGAGCTCGTCACGCTGCTCGGCCCCTCCGGATGCGGGAAGACCACGACGCTGCGGATGATTGCCGGACTGGAGCACCCGGACGCGGGCGTCATCCGCATGGGCGGAGAGGTGGTGGCCGGGCCCGGCATCCGTGTGCCTCCCGAGCGACGTGGGCTCGGCATGGTGTTCCAGAGCTACGCCGTGTGGCCGCACCGCTCGGTGGAGGCGAACGTGGCCTATCCCCTGGCGCTGCAGGGGATGCCGAAGGCGGAGCTCGCCAGCCGTGTGCGCGAGGCGCTGCGGTGGGTACGGCTGGAGGCGCTCGCGTCGCGGATGCCCCATGCGCTGTCCGGCGGGCAGCTGCAGCGCGTGGCGCTGGCGAGGGCCCTGGTGGCGGGCCCGAAGGTGCTGCTCCTGGACGAGCCCCTCTCCAACCTGGACGCCGCCCTTCGCGAGGAGCTCCGGGCGGAGATTGCCGCGCTGCGTGCTCGACTCGGGACGACCATGGTCTTCGTCACCCACGACCAGGGCGAGGCGCTCGCGCTGTCGGACCGGATCGCGGTGATGAACCTCGGTGTCATCGAGCAGCTGGACGCACCCGAGCGCCTGTACCGCGAGCCCGGGACGCCGTTCGTCGCGTCCTTCGTCGGAGGCGCGAACGTGCTGACGGGTGAGGTGGAGCAGGGCGTGTTCCACTGCGCGGGACTTCCGCATGCCTTCGTGCTCCCGCCAGGGCTCCACGCGCGCAACGGGTCCGCCACACTCGTGGTCCGTCCGGAGGACCTGGAGCTCGGCGCGGAGGGCACGGAGCTTCCGCTCTCCGCGCGCCTCTTCCTCGGACATGCAGCGGAGTACCGCTTCCCGCTGGGCGACACGCTGCTGCGCGCCGTTGGACCTGTGTTGGACGTCCGTCCCGGGCAGACACTGAGGGTCCGCGTGCGCAAGGCGCGGCTGTTCGGAGCGGAGTGACGGGCCGATGGTGACGGGGCGCGCCAGGTGCGTGGCCACATTCGCGCTCGTCTCGGCGGCGCTGCTGCTCCCGTTCCTGGCCGTGGACGAGGTCCAGGGAGGCGACCTGTGGAGCCACCTGTACGCGGCGTGGCTTGCGGGGCAGGTGAAGCACGGTTCCGTGCCGGGCCTCGAGCTGCGGATGCAACCCACGAACGTGCTCGTGGACCTGGTGCTCGAGGGGTTGCTCCCGGTCTTCGGTCCCACCACCGCCGGGCGCATCGTCGCCGGCGCCACGGTGCTCGGCGTCTTCTGGGGTGCCGTCTGCTTCCTGAGGCAGCTCGCGGGGTGGCGCGTGCCCGCCGGCTGGCCGCTGCTCGCGGTCCTCGCGTACGGCTCCGTCTTTCACCTGGGCTTCAGCAACTTCCTCGTGGGCCTCGCGCTGACGCTGTTCGCGCTGGCGCTGGGGTGGAGCGGAGGATGGGCGCGGACTCTCGGGGCGGGTGCCTTGCTCGTGGTCGCGCTGACGGCGCATGTCCTCCCGCCCTTGTGGGGCGCCGCGCTCCTGGGGTGGCATCGGCTCCTCCGACGCGCACCCGTGCGCGCGCAGGTGGCGGTGCTGGCGGCAGGCGTGCTCGCGGCCGTGGTGGTGCGTCTCCTCGTCGCCTCTGACAGCCACTGGGTGACCCTGCCGAGGCTCTGGAAGGTGTCCGGGCTCAACCAGGTCGCACCCTTCTTCGGGCGCGACTATTTCCCCATTGCCTGCGCGATGGGGGTGCTCTGGGGAGTGGCGCTCGTCAGACGCGTGCGCCGCCTCGGTGTCCGGAGCGCGCTGAACGACCCGCTGCTCCAGACGCTCGTGCTGTGCCAGGTGGGGGTCCTGCTCCTTCCCGAGCGACTCCCGGGCCCGGTCTCACCCGTCACTTACTCGTTCATCGACTTCCGCATGTCGCTCTTCGTTGCGCTGTTGCATGCGGGGGTCGTCGGGGCGGAGCTCGCGCCGCTCTCGCTCGCGTGGGCGCCCGCGGCGCTGGCAGGGTGGTACTTCGTCACGCTCGCGCCGGACCTCGGGCATTTGAACCGTGCGGTCCAGCAGGCCGAAGCGGTGGTGAGAGCTCACGCGCCCGGCACCCGCTGGGTGGGTGCGGTGTGCACCGGTCCCGGGCGCCTGCGCGTGCATCCGCTGCTCCACCTGCTCGACCGGGCCTGCATCGGCCACTGTCTGCACTGGGCTCACTATGAGCCCGGGACGCACACCTTCCGCGTCCGCGCCACGAGGCCGAATCCCTGGGTGATGGAGTCGCACGCGGACGCGATGGCGCTGGAGACCGGCCAGTACGTCGTGCCGGAGGGTTCACCGGAGCTGTGGGCACTCGTCCCGTGCGCGGCGGGCGCCGGCGACGGAGCCCTCCTGTGCGCCGAGCGCGTCGTCACCGGCGAGCCGCTGCGCCAGCGCTGCGTGGACCTGGACGCGTTCTGAGTCTCCTTCCCCTCTCCCTCTGGGCGAGGGACGGGGTGAAAGCAAGCGGCACCGCCGTGACATCGAGCACGCATCCACACCGAGCCCGCTGGCGCATCCACACGTGCCTGTGTTTGATGCTCCAACGACGAGCGACACAGGGAGGCACACCATGAAGTCGACGCACATCGCAGTGGCGGTGGGGATGCTCTTGGGACTCGGCTCGGCGGCGTCCGCGCAGGCGCCCCAGGCGACCCCCGGCGCCGCGCCCGGCCAGACCGAGGTCACCTGGTGGGGCCACTCGGCCTTCATCGTCAAGACGCCGGGGGGCGCGGTCATTGCCATCGACCCCTGGCTGAAGAACCCGCGTGCACCGAAGGACGCGCAGCCGCCCTCGCAGCTGGACGCCATCCTCGTCACCCACGGCCACTTCGACCACGTGGGCGAGACCGTGGAGCTCGCGCGGGCCACCGGCGCGCAGGTGGTGGGCGGCTTCGAGCTGACCAACCTCATCGGTGCCAAGAACAGCGCTGGCGGCAACGTGGGAGGAAGTGTCCAGGTGAAGGACGCCACCATCCACATGGTGGAGGCCGTGCACTCGAGCAGCTACAGCGCGGACCAGAAGTCCCCGGGCCAGTACGCCGGCGCGCCCATGGGCTTCATCATCCAGATTGCCAACGGCCCCACGCTCTACCACGCCGGCGACACTGCGGCCTTCAACTCCATGGCCCTCATTGGCGAGCGCTACAAACCCACATACGCGCTTCTCCCCATCGGTGGTTACTTCACCATGGACCCTGCCGGTGCCGCGTCTGCGGTGCGAATTCTCAAGGTGAAGAACGTGGTGCCCATGCACTTCGGCACCTTCGAGGTTCTCAAGGGGACGCCGGAGCAACTCCGCACCGAGCTCAAGAAGGCGGGGAGCACCGCGAAGGTGAGGGAGCTGCGGATTGGTGTGCCTACGAACCTGAAGTGACACGGGTGGCGCGGCGTTCCTCGAGCTCCTCCAGCGTGCGAGGCCAGTCGTCCTTGAGAAGGCGAGCCAGGGAGCGGTCCGACAGGAGCCGCCCCTCGGTCTGGCAGCGCGCGCAGTAGTTCGCCTCGTTCTCCGCGTACACGATGCGTTGCACGGGCGCGCCGCAGTCCGGACAGGGCTGGCGGAAGCGTCCATGCACCGCCATCTCCTCGCGGAAGGCCGTCACCTTCTCGGGGAAGCCGTCTCCGACCTCCTCGAGGAGCCGCTCGGTCCACGTGCCGAGTGTCTCGCGCGTCGCATGGTACAGGCGCTCGAGCTCCGCGTCCGTCAGGGAGCGCGTCAGCTTCATCGGAGACAGCCGGGCCCTGTGGAGGATCTCGTCCGAGTAGGCGTTGCCGATGCCGCTGAAGAGGCGTGGGTCCGTCAGCGCCCGCTTGAGCGTGTGGCTCTCGCGCAACAGGGCCCCGCGGAAGGCGTCGAGCGGTGCTCCGAGCACCTCGAGCCCCCCGCGGTCGAAGTCCTTCAGCGCCGCCTCCGCGGTCACAAGGTGCAGGGAGGCCCGTTTCTTCCCGCTCGCCTCCGTGAGGAGCAGCGTCCCTCGTCCCGCGAAGTCGAACGCGAGCAGGCCCACCTTCGCCGGGACCTTCGCGCCCTCCTCACGTTTCCAGTGGAAGCGCCCGGCAATCATCAGGTGGACCACGAGGAAGAGGTCTCCGTCGAGCGCGAAGACCACCCGCTTCCCCAGCCGTCGCACCGCGCGCAAGGTGCGGCCGTGGACGGAGGAGAGAGGTGGCTCGAACGTGCGCACGACGAACGGGCTCGCCACCCGCACCTGCGCGAGCCGTGCGCCCACGAGCAACGCTTCGAGTCGCTCGCGGTAGACCTCGACGTCGGGGAGCTCGGGCATGGGATTCTCCCTTGGCGCGCTCGCCTGCCTGGCCCGAGTGGGTGCCGTGAGGCGAGTTGGCGGAGGCGCGAGAAGCAGCCTATCGTGACGAGGTCCGTCCCGGTCGCGCTCACGGCGGCAGGGGCGACTCCGCGTGCTCTGCGCGTCGACGACGCCCCGAACGGACTGACACCCCATGACCCGGTCAGAGGTGACTCAGGATGTCCTACACGGCTGAAGCTGCTGTCAGGTCCGAAGGCCCCCGCAGTCAGTCTCCGCAGCGATCCGCCACCCCACGGCGACGCCGCATGCCAGCCCTCCTCGTCGCACTGGCCATCTCGGGCCTGGGCACCACGGCCGATGCCGCGCGCGAGGCGGTGCTCAAGCAGGTGGACGTGCCCCACAGCTACTACTGGCGCGAGCTGTATCTGCCGCAGCTCACGACCGGACCTTCATCCGCTGCCTTCTCACCCGACGGCCAGGAGCTCGTCTACAGCATGGTCGGCTCGCTGTGGCGCCAGCGCATCGGAAGCCCCGAGGCCGTGGAGCTCACCCACGCCTCCGGCGCCTACGACTACCAGCCAGACTGGTCCCGCGACGGCCGCCACGTCGTCTTCGCACGCTACCAGGGCACCGGTGTCGAGCTGTGGCGCCTCGACGTCTCCACGGGCCGCGAGCAGGCACTGACGAACCAGGGCGCCGTCAACGTGGAGCCGCGGCTCTCCCCGGATGGGAAGAGGCTCGCCTGGGTCTCCACCCAGGGCACGGGGCGCTTCAACGTCTTCGTGGCGGACCTCGACGAGAAGGGCCTGCGCAACGCGCGTCCGCTCCTGCCCGAGCGCAAGAGCACGCTCACGCGCTACTACTATTCGGCCTTCGACCACTCCATCAATCCGTCCTGGTCCCCCGATGGCCAGCGCGTGCTCTTCGTGGGTAACTCCGAAGTGGCATGGGGCTCTGGCGACATCTGGTCCGTGTCCGTGCCCAACCCCGCGGATGGCCGCCTCATCCGCAGCGAGGAGACGACGTGGAGCGCGAGACCGGAGCTCGCGCCGGACGGCAAGCGCCTGATGTACAGCAGCTACCACGGCCGGCAGTGGCACCAGCTGTGGCTCACCACGCTCGAGGGGCGCTCTCCGCTCCCGCTCACCTTCGGCGAGTTCGACCGTCGCAACGCGCGCTGGTCCCCGGACGGTGAGCGCATCGCGTACGTCAGCAACGAGCACGGCAACACGGCGTTGTACGTGCAGACCGTCATCGGCGGCGCACGCGAGCGTGTGGAGCCGACGCAGCGGCGCCAGCGGAGCGCGCACGGCACCCTCACGCTGGACGTGCTGGACGGAAAGGGCCAGCGCGTGCCCGCGCGCGTGTCGGTGCGCGGGAGCGACGGCCGGGCCCACGCACCTGCGGACGCCTGGATGCACGGCGACGACGGCTTCGACCGCAGTGTGCAGCCGACCGAGACGCACTACTTCCACTGCGCCTCACCCTGCACCCTGAGCCTGCCCGCAGGCGAGGCCTCCATCACCGTGCAGCACGGCTTCCGTCACCTGCCCTGGCAAAAGAGCCTGGAGGTCAAGCCGGACGCGAAGGTGTCGCTGCGCGCGGCGCTCGTCGCGAACGACCTGCCCGCGGAGTGGGGCACCTGGCGAAGCGCGGACCTGCACGTCCACATGAACTACGGCGGGCACTACCGCAACACACCGGCGAACCTGGCGAAGCAGGCGCGCGCCGAGGACCTGAACCTCGTGCACAACCTCATCGTCAACAAGGAGGAGCGCATCCCGGACATCGCGCAGTTCCGCACCGACGCGGACCCTGCGAGCGACGGGAACGTGCTCATCCTCCACGGCCAGGAGTACCACACGAGCTACTGGGGCCACCTGGGCCTCTTGCACCTGGGCGACCACTACGTCACCCCGGACTTCGCGGCCTACCAGCACACGGCGCTGGCGTCCCCGTATCCCCACAACGGCGTCATCGCGGACCTGGCGCACGCGCAGGGGGGGCTGGTGGGCTACGTGCATCCATTCGACTGGGACATCGTGCCGGAGAAGGAGAAGTCGCTGACGAACCAGCTGCCGGCCGACGTCGCGCACGGCAAGGTGGACTACCTCGAGGTGGTGGGCTTCTCGGACCACAAGGCGACCGCGCAGGTGTGGTACCGCCTGCTCAACCTGGGCTACCGCCTGCCCGTGGGCGCGGGCACGGACGCCATGGCCAACTACGCCTCGCTGCGTGGGCCGGTGGGCCTCAACCGCGTCTTCCTGCGCACGGACGGAAAGCTGAAGCCCGAGACCGCGCGCGCGGCGCTGAAGGCGGGCAGGAGCTTCATCAGCAACGGCCCGCTGCTCGGCTTCGCGCTCGGCGGGAAGCAGGCGGGTGACACCGTGAAGCTGACGGCTCCTGGGCGCGTTCCCTACCGGCTGTCCCTGCGCTCGCCGGTCCCCGTGGACCACCTGGAGCTCGTCCACAACGGCCGCGTGGTGAAGAGCTTCGAGCTGAAGGGGGAGCGGCGCACGCTGGACACCGCGGGAGAGCTGACGCTCGATGCCGGCGGCTGGATGCTGCTGCGCGCGTGGAACGACGGGGCGCATCCGCTCGTCCTGGACCTCTACCCGTACGCCACCACCAGCCCCGTCTACGTGGAGCTGCCCGGCGGCCGCCCGCAGGCGACGGAGGAGGCGGCTTATTTCGTGCGGTGGCTGGAGCGCGTGCTCGCGGATGCGGAGGCGCGCAAGGACTACAACACCGCCCGCGAGAAGGAGGCCACGCTGGCCTACCTGCGCGAGGCGATGGCGAAGTTCCAGAGCCGGGTCGCCGGCCGGTAGGAGAGGAAGAAGAGACACCATGCATCGCACCGGACTCATTGGCGTCGTGCTCGCGCTGACGGCGCTGACCGCGGCCGCGCAGCCGCAGCAGGGCTTCACCCCGGAGGACCTGCACCGGCTCGTCGAGGTGGCCGAGCCGTCGCTCTCCCCCGACGGCGAGTGGCTCGTCTACTCCGTCAGCACGGACAACCTCGAGCAGGACAAGAAGGTGAGCGACCTGTGGCGGGTGAGCTGGGACGGCAAGCGCCGCCTACAGCTCACGCACACGGCGGAGCACAGCGAGTGGCGTCCCTCGTGGAGCCCGGATGGCCAATGGCTGGCCTTCCTGTCCGACCGCGGCGGCGAGGACGCCGAGACGCAGGTGTGGATGATGGCGAGCTTCGGCGGCGAGGCGCGCAAGGTGACGAGCTTCCCGGGTGGCGTGGAGGACTTCGTCTGGGCGCCGGACTCGCGGCAGCTCGCCGTCATCGCGGTGGACCCGGAGCGGGCCGAGGGCAAGGAGAAGCCCAAGAACACCGCGCCCATCGTCACGGACCGCTACCAGTTCAAGGAGGACATCACCGGGTACCTGGGCGCACGGCGCAAGCACCTGTACGCCTTCGACATCGCGAGCGCGAAGGCCGAGCTCCTCACGCCTGGCAACCACGACGAGCAGCTCCCCGCCTGGTCACCCGACGGTCGGCACATCGCCTACGTCACCAAGCGCGGCACGGACCCGGACCGTCACCTCAACTACGACATCTACCTCGTCGAGCCGAAGGCCGGCGCGACGGAGCGCAGGCTCACGAGCTTCCCCGGAAGCGACCTGGACCCGTACTGGGGCACGCTGCCCGCGTGGAGCCCGGACAGCACGCGCATCGCGTACCTGCAGAGCGGCGAGGACAAGTGGATCTATTACGCGCCGTGGCAGCTCGCCGTCGTGGACGTGCGCACGGGCAAGGCCACGCTGCCGGCCCCCATCGACCGCTGCTTCTACAAGCCGGTGTGGGCGCCGGACGGCAGGAGCGTGTACACGCTCATCGAGCACAGCCGCGTGACGTGGCTGTCGCGCGTGGACGTCGCGACGGGCAAGGTGCAGCCGCTCACGAGCGGCAAGCGCTTCGACACCGACGTGACAGTGTCCGCGAACGGTCGTGTCGCGGTGTTGGGGGGTGACGCGCAGCACCCCTTCGAGGTCCACGCGCTGGACGGCGCACGCCTGCGCGCGCTCACGGACCACAACGCCTGGCTCTCCTCGAGGAGGCTCGCGGCGGTGGAGGACATCACCTTCAAGAGCGCGGATGGCACCGTCATCGAAGGCTTCCTCATGAAGCCGCTCGGGTACCAGCCCGGCCGTCGCGTCCCCACCATCCTGCGCATCCACGGTGGGCCCGTGTACCAGTTCAGCCATGAGTTCATGTCCGACTGGCAGGCCTTCGCCGCGCGAGGCTACGCGGTGGTCGCCGTGAATCCCCGTGGGAGCTCCGGGCGTGGCTTCGACTTCGCGCGCGCCATCTACGCGGACTGGGGCAACAAGGACGTACAGGACGTGCTGGCGGGCGTGGACCACGTGGTGAAGATGGGCGTCGCGGACCCGGAGCGGCTGGCCGTGGGCGGCTGGAGCTACGGCTCCATCCTCACCAACTACGTCATCGCGAGCGACCGCCGCTTCAAGGCCGCCACGAGCGGCGCCGGCAGCAGCAACATGCTGGGCAACTACGGCCTGGACCAGTACGTGCGCGAGTACGAGCTCGAGCTGGGCAAGCCCTGGAAGGACAGGGAGGCCTACGAGCGCGTGAGCTATCCGTTCCTGCACGCGGACCGCATCACCACTGCGACGCTGTTCCTGTGCGCGGAGCAGGACTTCAACGTGCCCTGCAACGGCGCGGAGCAGATGTACCAGGCGCTGCGCTCGCAGGACGTGCCGAGCGCGCTCGTCGTCTACCCGGGCCAGAACCACGGACTCACGGTGCCGAGCTACCTGAAGGACAGGCTCGAGCGCTACATCGCCTGGTACGACCGCTTCCTGAAGCCCGCAGCGGTGAGCCAGGACCAGGCGCGCTGACTCGCTGCCACCGCGGACATCCTGGAAGGCTCCTTCCAACCTGGCAGCGCAGTGTGCCAGGCACGGAGGAGCCTCCTTGCAGCGGGCGCCCGCCACGAGCACGCCCGCCCCGAGGCCGGCACCTGCTTCAAGGACAACCCCTGGCGCGCGCTGACGCCGTACGACAGGGCCTCCGTCATGCACTGCCCGAGTGCAACAGCATCAGCAGCTGGGCGCTCAACCTGGCCGACGATGACAAGGCGGGAGCCGCGGCCGTCTACCCGTAGGCCCCTCACCCGATCACCTCATCCCAGCTCCCTCACCCCGAGCACGCCGCTCGGGGTGAGGGGCTCTCTTCGTGCGCCGCGCTGGGCTACCCGATGATGACGGTGCAGGCACAGGCGGTCGTGCCGTCGCAGGCGCCCCCGCTGGTGTTCAGACAGGTCGTGCCCGAGCAGCACTGGCTCCCGGAGGTGCAGGACTGGCCCGCGGACGAGCACCCTCCGGGCTGGCACGTTTGCTGGCCCGTGCTTCCCTGGACACACTGGAAGCCCGCGCAGCAGTCCGCGCCCGAGGTGCAGACGCCGTTCTGCGGCTGGCAGGTGGCGGGGGGCAGGCACACCGTCCCGGAGGTGCCGGGCTTCGTGCCGCAGATGCCAGAGCAGCAATCGCCTCCCGCAGAGCACGTCGAGTCGTTCAGCCGGCAGGTGGGGCCTGCGTCCGGAGTCGTCCCTCCGTCCGCACCCACCTGCGGCACCTGGCATGCGAAGCCGCTCGGGAGCTCGCCGACGAAGGCCGGGAGGCACTGGGTGCCGGCGCAGCACGTCGAAGTGGCCGCCCCCGGGTCACACGTGGTGCCCACGGGGGAGCAGGTGGTGCCCTGGCAGGTGTAGCCCACGCCACCGTCGGCGTTCGGCAGGCACAGCTTGCCATCGCAGCACTGGTCCTTGAACGAGCAGGACTGGGCCTCGGCAATACAGCAGCCGGCCTCGCCCGTATAGCCGGAGGGGCACTGGCCGCTGCCGCCGCCGAAGCAGCGGGGAATGCCCGCGGTGTCCAGCTTGCAGGTCGCACCGTTGTTCACGTCCTCGCAGCACGTGTTGGAGGGCGGTGCGTTCACCTGGACCGTTCCACCGTCGGGAAGCTTGGCCTCCTTGCACACCGTGCCGGGCTCGTTGCAGGACGTCCCGTTGTTGCAGCGGAAGTCCACGCAGCTCACGTCCGAGTACGGAGGCATGCCGCCGCAGCACTCGTCATTGGTCGCGCACGCGTTGTCCGTGACGGAGCAGCCGGTCGCCGGCGTGCAGACCTTGGCGCCCAACCCGAGGTCGGTGCAGATGCGCGTCGCGCAGTCGTTGCCGGTCGTGCAGGGATTGCCATCCAGCCCGCGGCCGCCGGTGCTCTGGAAGCAGCGGCCCGGCGTCCCATCGGTGCTCGAGCAGCGCCCGCTGCAGCAGTCGTCGCTCGCGGTGCAGATGTCGCCGGTGGCCTGGCAGAAGTAGGACCGGACACACATGCCGCCCTGGCAGTTGTTCGAGCAGCACTCGGAATCCTCACCGCAGCTCTGCCCGATGACCTTCGTTGCCCCGCCCAGACATGCGGCGGTCGAGCCGCCCGGCAGCGTCGGACTGGCCGTCAGCTCCGCGCACTGCCCGTTGCCGGCGCAGGTGAGCGTGCAGCACTGGTTTCCGTCGGTGCAGGAGGCGCCGACCTGCTTGCACTGCGCCGCCGAGCATTTGAGGTCCGTACCGCAGGTGCGCCCCGCGCAACAGTCACCGCTGGAGTTGCAGTCCTGCCCGGCGCCCGCGCACGTGGTGTCTCCGGGGATCCGACAGAAGCCATCTCCGCTGCAGACGCCCTCACAGCAGCTGACGTTGCTCGCGGCGCACCCGGCTCCGAGCGCGACGCACTGCGGCCCGCCATCAGGGCCCGCATCCTGAGCGCCACCGTCCGGAGAGACGCCGGCGTCGTCGCCACCGTTGCTGATCTCACTCCCACAGCTGCACCCGGCACCGCTCAGCGCCAGGAAGAAGGCCGCGACGAGGCCTGCCACACGCGAAGGCATACAAAACGCTCCTGAATGCGGGCCAGAGGCCGGGCAGCATGGCACGACCCCGGCCTCTCCTCCACGATTCGGTAAGGGCGGCTGCGGTTCCGGCCGGTCGTCGCATGTCCCACAGCGTTTCCGCGTCCAGCCGTTCGCGAGTTCTACACCTCGGCAGGCCGGATCGGGGCGCATGTGGTCGTTCAGCGCTCGTCGTCCTCCTCCGCCAGCTTCTCCCCGAGGCTCTGCAGGCGCGAGTAGAGACGCCGGCGGGTGATGCCGAGCAAGCGGGCCGCGACCGTCTTGTTGCCACCGGCGCGCTCGAGCGCGGCGTGCAGGAGCTCCCGCTCGAATGCGTCCAGGCTGAAGCCCTCCTCCAGCACGTCCGCCGCGCGCCTGCCCTCCTTCGGGCTCCTGGGGCGTGGGGCCTCCAGGTGCTCGGGCGTCACCGTGTCCTCGCCGGCGAGGATGAGGGCGCGCTCCAGTGCGTTCTCCAGCTCACGCACATTGCCGGGCCAGCGGTG
>JAKEEX010000059.1 GCA_022616315.1 Myxococcaceae bacterium | reverse complement strand
GTCGCCGGCAGGCGTATACACCTTTCCGGTCAGAGTGGTCTTGGTGCCCCCGGTGCAAGCGGCCTGCTGGCACTCGAGACCCACGCAGGTCTTGCCACCATCGTTGTTCGTGCTGCTTCCGCCGTCAGGACCCGTGAGCGATCCACCGTCATCGGTCTCGGTGGTGTCGCAAACACCACTGACGCACGCGCTCCCACCGGGACAGTCGACCGACGAAGTGCATGCGATCTGACTGCTGCCACAGTTGCAGGACGCGAAGACGGTTGCTGAGAGAATCAGGACAAGGACTGCGTACTTCATGGGTCACCTCGGTGCCGCTGGAGGGTAGCATGCATCACGCACCGTCTCGAAAGGCTGGCGCGTGGACGACGGTCGGCCTCGAGCGACCATGCTCGTACTCTCGACCACATCTTCCTTCGACCTCTCATACTCACGGGTTCGCCGCTCGAGCGAAGACCCGCATCACACGCTGGCACCGTCGCAAGCGCCGACGCGGGAATACTCTCCACGTCGTGCGTCTCGCTGGAGCTCGAGGCAGGACCGGCAACCGCTCCCTGATGCTGGAGCATGAGCGCTCGGCCCCCCACCGTCCCCTGTCCCACTGGAAGAGGAACAGGTTGAGGGGGCCGTGGCGAAGCGGTGCTCCTGGGTGACTTCAACGCCCTGGCTCCATCCGACCAGGGCGGCGCGTCACCTCACGTCCGGTGGATCAACCGATGATCGGGTTGCACGTGCACGTTGTCATGTTGAACCCGTTCGGGCACGTCCCCGTGGGTGGGGCCTGACAGACGCAGGCATTTGCCGCGTTGCAGGCGTAGTAGCCCTGGCAGTAGTCGGGGGCGGTGGGGTCGAACTTCGGGTCATTCTCGCAAGGCGTCGAGCCGTTGGGATCCGACTTGCCGTCCACCCAGTAGCGGTAGGAGACGGCGGCGGGGGTGTTGGAGGCGTTCGCACGGCAAGCGCCATAGAAGGAGATGGCGGAGCCGTTGAAGTCGAAGCCGTTGACGCGGCTGCGCGGGATGTCCGTGGCGTTGCAGACGCTCTCGTTGAGCACCGAATGCAGGGCCACCTTGATGGAGGGACCGATGGGGGCCTTCTTCAGCTGGTACCCCGCGCTGCCGATGGCGTCCTGGACGATGGCCTGGATGGACGTGTTGATGGAGGCTTGATCCAGGATGGAGCCGAGGATGCCCCCCGTCGCGCCGACAACCGCCACGTGGCGCCGCACGTCCGTACCGCCAATGGGCTGCGGGTTGTACTCGCGGTTGCTGTTGTTGGCATCGCACATTCCGCTCGTACAGCCGCAGTAGCTGCCCGCAGGGCACACGATACCGTGCACCGGGATGCTGTTGCTGGTGAAGAACGTCTTGAAGTTTTCAACGTTCTCGCACTGGCTGCCTGCAACGTCCTTCCCACCGCCCGTGCCACACTTCGCCACCGTCTCAGTCGCGCTCCTGGTCTGGTCGTCCGCATCGCCCAGGAGGATGACCACGAGGCTCGCATCCGCGCGCGCCTGCAGGGCTGCAGGGGACGCGGGGTTCTTGGCCACGTTTGCCGCCTTGCGCGCCGCTCCGAGCACGCCCTCGTTGCCGGTGCCGCCCGTACCCACCCAGCAGCCACCGTTGGCACCCGAGGAGGTGCCACCCGGGCAGGCTGGCGGCGTGGGGGCCTCCGGGGTGGTGCTGACGCCGGAGCACACGTTGCTCGAGCACGTGCTGTTCGTCTCCAGCCAGGCCTTGAGCTCATTGATGTTGGTGGTGAAGGGCCGCATCACGTCGTAATTACTGTCGCCGGAGTCGACGTGGTAATTCGACGTCACGAGCGCCACGCGCCAGTCGAGCGACGAGTTGCCCAGAGCAGTGGCGATGGCGTCTGCGCTCGCTCCGAGCGCGTCCTGCGAGGCGGCCATCGAGCCGCTGTCGTCCACCACGAAGAGGAAGTCCACCTTCGAGTTGCCGGTCTGGAAGGCCTCGCACTGCACTGCCGTGGTGTCGGAGAACTGGGCGAGCGACGACCCTTCGGACAGGTCGTTCACGGTGAAGAGCGGCGCGCCCGTGGTGGCGACGTTTGCCAGCGGCGTCAGCGCCACGAGCACCACCAGGCTCTGGCTCGAGCGGTGGACGTACTCTGCCTGGATGCGGAAGGGGCCGTTGGCGCCCGAGCCGGTCGCCAGGCTGCCCGTGCTCGAGGGAATCAGAGCCCTCGCGAGGTCGTTGGCGCGCAGCCGGACGTCCACGTTGTTGCCCGCCTGGTCGTACTGCGCCTTGAGCGCGGGGTAGCCGTCCCACGTCGTGAACGTCTGGGTCAGCACATTGCTGAGTGCGCCCGGGTTGTCGAGCGTGGTGCGCAGCGTCGTCTCATCCGCGGTCGGATTCGCCCCGGGCGCGGCCCGCTTGTAGACGAGGAAGGCCACCTGGGTCGCGTCGTCGTAGCCCATGAAGCCGACCTTCGCGCCGCCCACGGTGATGTCGGTGATCTCCGCGAAGCGCGGCGCGGCCGGCAGCGCCACCTTGAGGTCCGCCTCCCCCTCGGTGCGGAATGCGACCGGACGCAGGTTGGCCTCGGTGCACACCTGGGCGACCGGGCCCGTGGCATCCGTGCCGCTCGTGGGGTTCAGCTCGCCCTGATCCACCTGCCCGTTCTGATTGCTGTCCTCGGCACCGTCGAAGACGCCGTCGCCGTCGCTGTCGTTGTTCGTGGGGTCGGTGGTGGTCGAGGGGTCAGCGTCCAGGGCCACGTCCACCGCGGGGCAGTGGACCGGGTCCGCGTTGGCCGTCACGCCCATTTCCACACCGTCCGTCAGACCGTCCCCATCCGTGTCGCGGTTGAGCGGGTCGGTCTCACCGCTGTCCACGACTCCGTTCCGGTTCGGGTCCTCGACTCCGTTCGTGAGTCCGTCGCAGTCCGCGTCTTCACCGGTGGGAAGGGGGCCGCCGTCCGTGCCGGCGTCGGTACCGGCGTCGGTACCGGCATCATTCGGGTCCACCGGCGGATTGGTGCCACACGCGGGCACCGCCGCGAGCGCCGACGCGAGCAGTGCGGCGGAGAGAAGTCGTCGCAGGTTCATCACGGAGGGTCTCCAGGGGCCAGCGAGACGGCGCGCTCGGAACGGGCCTGCGCGCAGCTCGGGCGCCGGAGAATACGCTCCACGTCGTGCGTCGCAATGTGGGCACTTTCGCGCCACCCGCTCGCTTTCGACTCCAACGACGCGCACGCGCCGGCAGGGTGTGGGCCCCACGCATTGCGGGAAACACCGTGACTGCATGATTCCGGCGGCGGTACTCCGTTCGTCATGTCGTGTGGCGCGAGGCGTCCCTTCGGGGAGGAGCACCACGGTGTTTGGCACCTCGCATCGGGATGTTTTCTCCAAGCGCTCCGGCTGTTGCTCACACGCCGGATTCCCGTGCCTGGTCGCTCGCCAGGCAGACCCGCCGGCGTTGCCGCGAGGGTGGGCTCCCGTTAGGGTCCGCCCCCGCATGTCGTCCCTCCCCACTCCTCCCGACGCCGGTCCCCGCATCCAAGCGCTCCCGCAGCAGGGCCGCGGCTCCGTGTTCTTCGTGCTGATGTTCGGTCTCACCGTCCTCATCGCGCTGCGGGGCATCCTCGCGCGCGACGAGATGGTGGCACCGACGGCGCTCCTCCTCATCGGCGTGGGGGGGCTTCTGGCGGTGCACCGTTTCCGGCGCCTCGCGCTCCGCGAGGTGGCGTTGCACGAGCGGGGGCTCGTGCTGGTGCGTGGTGTGGGCCATGAGCTCCTGCCCCTGTCCGCGGTGCGCGAGGTACGGCGCGACCTGGGCCCCGA
Source organism: Myxococcaceae bacterium (assembly GCA_022616315.1). Classification (GTDB taxonomy): domain Bacteria; phylum Myxococcota; class Myxococcia; order Myxococcales; family Myxococcaceae; genus JAKEEX01. Next base: position 840 of record JAKEEX010000059.1, on the reverse strand, counting down.
CGCTCAGCTGGCCTACCTGGTGCGGCTGCCGGAGGACCGGCTCCTCCGGCTGCGGGTGCCACACAAGGGCGAGGACGCCACGCTCCAGGCCTTCGTGGACGAGCTGGTCTCCCGCGCCGGTCTGACCTGGCGCGAGAATCTCGCGCAGCGGGCCGCCTGACCCACCTCTTTCGGCTTCCCCGCATCGGACCCGACGGGCGACCAGTGTGGCCGTCGTCCGCGCTGACTCGCTCGCTGGTGCGTGTCGCCCAGCGCACCGGCCCTCGGCGTCACGCCGGGCGCGCAGTGGGCGGGTTCCTAGTTTGCGCTCCGGATGCGGTCCCCCTGCTCTGAAGCGCACGGCTCCTGGTCATGCTCCCTCCTGCTCGTGCTGCTGGTCACGGCCTGCACACACTCCTCGCGCGCCGAACGCGCCCGCGGCGAGGCCCTCCGGGAGGCGCTGGAGGCCCACACCTTCCCCGTCTCACCCGAGCAGGCGCGTGTCCGTATCCTCTCGCTGGGCCTCCGGTCCGAGTCGGCTCTGCCCGTCTCCGACGAGGGGTGCAGCAACACGGGCTGCAGCATTCGTGTCGGGCTGGGGATCCCCGGGCGTGGCGAGGTCCGGCTGAGGCTGACGGGCATGCCGCAGGAGACGACCCGTGTGGAGCTCGTGTCCACCGGGACTCCGCTCGAGAGAGCGACGCCCGCGCAGGTGTGGCGGATCCAGGCCGTGCTCCTGCAGGTGTGGAAGGCGCTGGGTGAGGCGGGGCTGGCGGACGCGCAGGCACAGGCGGCCCGGTGGGCCGAGGCCGAGGCCATCGACGAGTGGCGCACGTTCCGGCCCCGCTGGGGCCTCACCGG
>JAKEEX010000058.1 GCA_022616315.1 Myxococcaceae bacterium | reverse complement strand
GCGGTGACCGCCGGTGCACGCGGGGACTGGGTGGAGAAGGTGGCCAACCTGCTGGTGAAGGCGGGCCACGTGAAGGTGGAGAAGGCCCGCGAGATCCTCGCCTCGCTTCCTCCGGAGGAGGCGGCGCTCGCGACCGGTACGTCGGCGTGAGCCTGCGCGCATTCGGTCCGGGGAAGGTCATCCTCCTGGGCGAGCACGCGGTGGTGTATGGCCACCCGGCGCTCGCGGGGAGCATCTCCCGTGGCGTCACGGCGCACGGGGCGCCCGCAAGGGAGTGTGGGCTCGCGTTGCCCGCGGGACTTCCAGTTGCCGTGCGGCGGCAGCTGCGGGCGGCGTTCAAGGTCGCGGCGGAGCTCACGGGTCGGCCTGCGGTGCGCGTGACCCTGGAGCGGGACCTTCCCACCTCGATGGGACTCGGGAGCTCGGCAGCGCTCTCGGTGGCGACGGCGCGCCTCCTCCTTCAGGCGGCAGGGAGACGCGCGAGGCCCGCGGAGGTGGCGCACGTGGCGCTGGGGATGGAGCGCGAGTTCCACGGCACGCCTTCGGGCGTGGACCACACGTGCAGCGCGCTGGGGACGCTCATCGAATACCGGAGGCGTCCGGGTGCGGAGGCGGGGAGGGCCCGCGTGGTGGAGTGCCCTCGTCCGCTGCATGTCGTGGTGGCGCTGGTGGGCGAGCGCAGCCCGACGAGGAGCACCGTGGCGGCGCTGCGCGCGCGCAGGGAGCGGTGGCCCGCGCGCTATGGCCGTCTCTTCGCCGAGGTGGGCCGCGTGGTGCACGAGGGAGTGGCGGCGGTGGAGCAGGGTGACCTCGAGGCGCTCGGGGACGTGATGAACGTCAACCAGGGACTGCTGTCGGCGCTCGGGCTCTCCTCGCCGGGCATCGACGCGATGGTGCACCGGCTCCGGCAGGAAGGTGCACTGGGCGCCAAGTTGACGGGGGCGGGCGGGGACGGTGGAGCGGTGGTGGGGCTCTTCGAGCGGCCCGAGCGTGGGGTGCGCCGGCTCACAGCAGACGGCATCACCTGCTTCACGAGTCAGCTCGCTGGCCCCCTCGAGCGATGACCGCATCATCCAGTGCCAGTCTCAGGAAACGACCCCTCTCCCTCTGGGAGAGGGACAGGGTGAGGGGGATGGGGCGAAACCGTACGCCCGCGTGCCCCCCGAAAAGGACCCACTCACGATGAAGGCCACAGCCCAGGCGCACCCGAACATCGCGCTCGTGAAGTACTGGGGGAAGCGCGACGAGGCGCTCATCCTCCCGCACCAGTCCAGCCTCTCCCTCACGCTGGCGCCGCTGGCGGTGCGGACCACGGTGGAGTTCGGCGCGCCGGGCGAGCCGGACCGGGTCGAGATCAACGGGCGTCAGGCCAAGGGCAGCGACCTCGACCGCGTGGTCCGCGTGCTGGACGCGGTGCGCACGGAGTCGGGCCTGGAGCGCGGGGCGCAGATGGTCTCGCGCGGGGACTTCCCCGAGGCGGCGGGCCTGGCGAGCAGCGCCGCGGCCTTTGCGGCCCTCGCAGTGGCGGCGCGGGCTGCAGCGGGACTGGCCCCGGACACGCGGGTGGCGTCCATCCTCGCGCGCCTCGGCAGCGGCTCTGCGTGCCGCAGCATCCAGGGTGGCGTGTGCGTGTGGGAGCGCGGCACCCGCGCGGACGGACAGGACAGCTTCGCGAGGCAAGCCTTCTCCGCGACACACTGGCCCGAGCTGCGCATGCTCGTGGCGGTGGTGAGTCGCGAGGAGAAGGAGGTCAAGTCTCGCGACGGCATGCGCCACACGGTGGAGACCTCTCCGTACTACGCGGCATGGGTGAAGGACGCGGAGGCGGAGATCCCGCGGGCGCTGGACTTCATCGCGCACAAGGACATCGAGGCGCTGGGGGCGCTCGCCGAGCGAAACGCCTGGCGCATGCACTGCACCTCGCTCGCGGCCGACCCGCCGCTCAGCTACCTGCAGCCTGGGACGCTGGCGCTCATCAACCGGGTGCGCCGGGCACGCGAGGAGGGGGTGCCGGTGTGGTTCACGCTGGATGCGGGGCCCAACCCTGTGCTGCTCACGCTCTCGGCGCACGAGGACGCGGTGGAGCGCGTCGCGCGTGAGGCCGGTGCAGCGAGCACGGTACGCTGCTACCCTGGTGGGGACGCCGTGCTGCTGCGCGAACACCTGTTCTAGGAAGGGCGCACGATGCACCGCACCCTCTCCGCCCCCGGCAAGCTCTTCCTCTCCGGTGAGTACGCCGTCCTCTGGGGCGGCACTTCGCGCATCGCTGCGGTGGGTCCTCGAACCACTGCTGCCGTGCGCCGCCGTGACGACCGCGAGGTGCACCTCCTCCTCGAGGAGGGCCGCCTGGTCGGTCACGCCACTCCGCGTGGCGTTGCGTGGGGGTCGGAGGTGACACCGCCGTTCGCCTTCGCTGCTCGCACACTGGACTCCGTCCTGCGGGCGCACGGACGGGAGACGTTGGGCTTCAGCGTGGCGCTTGCGCCGTCGCCTGCGGGGCCTGGCGGACGGAAGCTCGGCATGGGCGGAAGCGCTCGCGCCACGGTATTGACCGCCGAGGCAGGGCGGTTCGTCCTCGACGCGCGCTTCGATGCGCTCAAGCTCGCACTCGTGGCGCATGCACTCGGGCAGGGGATGAAGGGCAGTGGTGGTGACGTGGCGGCCATCGCTGCGGGAGGCATCGTGCGCTACCGGCGCTACGACGTCTCCGCGCTCGCGGATGCCTCCGTGACCACCCGCTTCGATGCGGCGCTCGATGCCGCCCCACCCGTGGACCTCTACCGATTGTCGGCGCCCAGGGTGCAGCTCGCCTATGCCTTCGCAGGGGAGAGCGCCTCGACGCGGGCCCTCATCGGTCGGGTGGAGGAGCGGCTCGACGAAGCGGCGCGTGCGCGCTTCGTTGCGCGGTCCGATGCCCTGGGAGACGCGCTGGAAGAGGGGCTGCTTCGCGGTGATTTCACCCGCGTGCGTGAGGCCTCCAGAGGCCTTCGCGTCCTGCTCGCCGAGCTCGGGCCCCTCGAGACGGACGGCCTCTCCGGCATCCTGGGCATCGCCGAGGCCTACGGATGCACGGGCAAGATCTCCGGAGCCGGTGGTGGCGACGGCTGCATCCTCTTCTGCCCGGACACGGAGCGGCAGGCGGCGTTGCTCGAGGGGCTCTCCGCGCGTGGTTTCCTTGCGCTTCCGCTGGAGCTCGAGCCTGGCCTGTGCGGGGAGACACTCGCCGACCCCATGCTGGAGCGGTGGCTGCAGGCAGGGTGAGCCGCGGGGACTCGGCGTCGGTCCAACCCCCTCACCCTGTCCCTCTCCCAGAGGGAGAGGGGAGTTCTCTCACAGAGGGGTATGGTTCGTTCTTCTCAGCGGTCTCGAGGGAGGGAGTCCCGCACATGTCCGCCACCGACACCCGTCGTAACGCGTCCATCCACTTCCTTGGCGCAGCGGGCACCGTCACCGGCTCACGCTTCCTGCTCGAGCACGAGGGCCGGCGCGTCCTCGTGGACTGCGGCCTCTTCCAGGGCAGGAAGGAGATCCGGCAACGCAACTGGGAGCCCCTGCCGGTGCCTCCGGACTCCCTGGACGCGGTCGTCCTCACCCACGCGCACATCGACCACACGGGCGGGCTCCCGCGCCTGGTGGCCGCGGGCTACTCGGGGCCGGTGTACTGCACGCCGGGCACGCGCGACCTGTGTGGCCTCCTGCTCCCCGACTCCGCCTATCTGCAGGAAGAGGAGGCACGCTACGCCAACGCCACCGGCTACTCCCGCCACCACCCCGCGCTCCCGCTCTACACGGTGGAGGACGCCCAGCGCACGCTCCCGCTCCTGGAGGCGTTCGGCTACGAGCGACCTCACCCCATCGCCCCCGGCATCACGCTGACCTTCTTCCGCGCGGGGCACATCCTCGGCTCGGCGGTGTGCGTCTTCGACCTCGCGAGCACCGGCCAGCGCGTCGTCTTCACCGGCGACCTGGGCCGCTACCACGCGCCCATCCTGCGCGACCCCCAGGGCGTCAGCCGCGGGACCACGCTGGTGGTGGAGAGCACCTACGGCGACCGGGAGCACGGGGACGTGAAGCCCGTGGAAGCGCTGCGCGACGCCGTCCACGAGGCCGTCGCGCGCCGGGGCGTCGTGGTCATCCCTGCGTTCGCCATCGGGCGGTCCCAGGAGCTCCTGTACCACCTGGACCGGCTCGAGGAGGCCGGGCGCATCCCGGAGCTGGACGTCTTCGTGGACTCGCCCATGGCGTGCGACGCGACGCCCATCTACCTCGCGCATCCGGAGGAGCACGACCTGGTGATGCGCTCGCTCGTGGAGCGCGGCCGCACTCCGCTGGCCACGCGCCGCACGCGCTTCGTCACCTCCGCGGAGGAGAGCAAGCGCCTCAACGGCTTCGAGGGGCCGGGAATCATCATCTCCGCCTCGGGGATGGCCACGGGGGGGCGCGTGCTCCACCACCTGAAGCACCGGCTTCCCGACGCGCGCAACACGGTGCTCTTCGTCGGCTACCAGGCCGTCGGCACCCGCGGGCGTCGGATGCTCGACGGCGAGCCCACGGTGCGCATCCACGGCGAGGACGCGCCGGTGAAGGCCTCCGTGCGTGCCCTGAGTGGCTTCTCCGCGCACGCGGACTGGACGGAGACGCTTCGCTGGATGGACGGCTTCGAGGCGCCTCCCGCGCAGACCCTCTGCGTCCACGGGGAGCCGGACGCGCTCGAGGCGCTGCGCGCGCGGGTCGCGGCCAGGGGTTGGGGCGCGGCAGTGCCTCGCCACATGGAGCGGGTGGAGCTGGCAAGCGGCGCTCCACGCTGAAGGAGAGCGTCGGTTCGCGGCTTCGCTGGAAGAACCCCGCCCGCGACCGCCTGCACGCCTTCCTGGCAGGCAGAGGCGCCGAGGAGATTGGCTGCCGCAGCGTGTCCAAGTTCCCGCAGGAGAGTGGGGGAGGGAGGCATGACGGGGGTCATCACACCCGAGCTCCACGCCTGGGCGCGCGAGAGCCTCCGGCGCATCGCCGCCCGAGAGGCCCCAGTCCGTGACGACACGAGGCGTCCGCGCAAGCTACTCGTCGTGCATCTGGACGGAGTGCCCCGACAGCTGCTCGACGTCGCGGTCCGCGATGGCTCCATGCCGTTCCTGGGGCGGCTCCTCGCCAGCGGCGAGTACGCCATGGACTCGGCGTTCTGGGGCTCGCCTGCGTCCACTCCGTTCTTCCAGGCGGGGCTCCTCTATGGGCTCGAGCACCCGAACCTCCCCGCCTACAGCTGGTACGACCGCGAGCTGGGGCGCCTGGTGAAGATGAGCATCCCGAGGGATGCACTCGCCATCGAGTCGCGACTCGTGCGCTCGCAGAGGAATGGCCTCCTCGTCGGAGGAGGAAGCGCCTATCTCTCCCTCTTCCGTGCGGACGCACATCGTGGCCTGTGCATGTCCGGACTGGTCCGCTTCCGGGACGTCGCGCGCCAGGTCCTGAAGGACCTGCATGGGGTGCGCGGACCGCGGCGTCACGGCGTCGGACGGAACCTGGGGTCCATCCTCAGCGACTCCTGGAGCGCTGCCACCGACGCGCTCGCCTGGGGGCGCAGCCTCGGCTGGGACTTCCGGCACGAGCGCGAGTTCCTCTACAACCGCTTCTTCATGATCACGCTCGCGTGGCGTCTCGCCCACACCCGCGTGCTCATCGACATGGCGCGCGGAGTGCCGGCCATCTACCTCGTCTACGGCAACTACGACGAGGTGGCACACCGCCGCGGGCCCTTCTCGACGCAGGCCCTGCGCGAGCTCATGCGCGTGGATGAGGACCTCGCCGAGCTCTACGCCCTCTCGAGGGCGCGGGAGGTGCCCTACGATTTCTACATCGTCACCGACCACGGGCACGTGAACAGCCTGCCGTTCGAACGACGGCAGCGACGTCGTCTCGAGGCCGCCCTCCTCGACGGACCGGTTCCGCCCCTCTCCGCGGACGTGGAGCGGGGACTCCTGGATGGACGCTCGGACGCAGCACCCGGGCGGATCCGCCCCGTGAGCGAGCGACCCGAGGTGGTGGAGGCGGGCAACTTCGCGCACGTCTACCTCACGCGCGAGCGCGAGCCGCTCGAGGCCGACGAGCTCCTCCAGCCTCGCTATCGCGGGGTGCTCGCGCGTGTGCTCGCGAACCCGGACATCGGGATCGCGGTGGTCCGGCAGGGGGGCGGCGCCGTGGCGCTCGTCAAGGGCGGTGTGTACGGCCCGGACGAGATCGACAGGGCTCCTCTCTCCCTGGAGTTCAGCCGGCCCGCCCTGGCGGACTACCTGCGCGAGCTGCCCCGGATGCCCACGGCGGGAGACATCGTCCTGTACGGGGACGCCACCGCGCCGGCGAGCACGGTGGGCTTCGCGTGGGAGTTCGGAAGCCACGGTGGGCTGACGCGCACCGAGGTGAACAGCATCGTCCTCTGGCCTGCGCGAGGCCCGGTGGACTGCTCCGGGCTCGGCCACGTCACGCAGCTGCACCAGCGCCTCTCGGGGGCCTACCTGGGCTAGAGCGGGCGCGCGGAGGGGACCTTGGATGGGAGCCACGGGGCGACGCACGCCGGAGAGGAAGGCGCCCGCGACGCCCGGGCGGACCCTCCTCAAGGTGCTGCTCGGAATCGTGGGCGTGGCGCTCAGCGCGGTGCTCGTGGCGAGCGCGTTCTACCGCTTCGACCTCAGCGGCGGGGGGCTGCGGCTCGTCCCCCGGTTCTCGCTCCCGGAGTTCTTCGCCGCGCTCCCGGGCCACCTCCGCTGGCTCGTCGTCTTCATGGCCCTGACCGCGGCCATCCTCCCGCTGCGCGCGTTGCAGTGGCAGAGGACGCTCCCGAAGTACGTGCCCTTCCGGGACCGCTACCACCTGGTGGCCATCGGCGCGTTCACGCACAACGTGCTGCCCGGAAAGCTCGGCGAGTTCATCCGCAGCTTCCTCATGGCTCGCACGTACCAGATGCCTTTCATCCAGGCCCTGGGCAGCGTGGCGGTGTGCAAGCTGCTCGAGTTCGCGGCTCTCATGTTGCTGGTGGCGGCGTCCTTCCTCGGCCCCTTCGGGGAGGTCCTCGGTCACTTCGAGGGTGCGTTGCGCGTGGCGGTGGGCGTGTGTGTCGCGCTCGTCATCTTCGTCGTGTTGCTCGCGCACTACTCGGCTCCGCTCGGACGCGAGCTCGCCCGGCGGGGACGGCTCCCGAAGGCGCAGGTCTTCCTGCACAACGTGAGCGACGGACTCGGGACGGCGCGCAGCTTCCGCGGAATGGCGGTGGCGCTGCTCTACTCCATCGGCCCCGTGCTCGCCCCGGCGCTCGCGTATGGCCTTGCGCTGCGCGGTCTGGGCATCCGCGGCGGCATCTTTGCCGGAGCGGTGGTTCTGGGCGCCATCGCACTCGGCCAGTCCACGCCCGGCATCCCCGCGGGCATGGGCATCTACTACTTCGTCACGAGCTGGGCGGCGCGCGAGCTCGGCGCGACGCCCGAGGCGGCCGCGGCCTTCTCCGTCCTCACGCACGTGTCCACGGTCCTCACCATGGTCGTGGTGGGCGGCATCTCCGTCCTCAAGAAGAAGCTCAGGTGGAAGGACCTGAGGCGCCGCGCGCACGTTGCGAGCGACGCGGCCCACCACGTGACGGACGTCGAGGATCCGGAGCCCGCGCGCGCGTGAGACCGGCCCGGAAACGCCGAAGGGCCTGGCCCCGTTTCCGGTTGCCAGGCCCTTCGGACTTCATGCCCAGGAGAGGACTCGAACCTCCATGCCCGTGAAGGCGCTAGACCCTGAATCTAGTGTGTCTACCAATTCCACCACCTGGGCGGCGGTGCAGACGCCGGGGCTTATAAAGACGGCCGCTCCGGGGGTCAAGCCCCATCTACAACCGTGCCATCAGCGCACTTCTTCCATCACGCCTTCTTGAGCGGCCACTTTCCCTCGGCCTCCAGCTGGTGCCGGATCTGGGGATTTTCATCCATGAAGGCGCTCAGGGATTCTTGCGTGATCTCCACCAGGACGTCGTCGTTTCCCACGATGGACTGGCAACCGAGCCGCGAGTAGGTCCGCACGTCGAAGGCCTGATCCAGCCGGTCCATCTCCGCGTCCTCCTGCTCGCTCAGGGACTCGAGCCCCTTCTTCACCCACAGGTGGCAGGTGGAGCAGGCGCAGACGCCCCCGCAGCTGTGGCCCACCTGGGCACCCGCCTCCTCCGCCGCGTCCAGCAGCGTGGTGCCGGGCTTCACCTCCACGGTGACGTCCTGCAGGGGGCTGACGAAATGCACCTTCGGCACGTCTCAGTACTCCTCCACCGAGTGGCCCTTCAGGGCCCCGGCAATGGCCTGGTTCATCACCCGCTCGACGAGCGGCTGGCTCGCCTGCTCGAGCACCCCGAGCGCCTCCTTCACCGCGTTTCCGTCGGTGCCGTTCGCCGCCTGCGTGACGCGCTCCACGGCAGCGTCCAGCCGCGCGCGCTCGACGGCGTCCAGGATGTCCGGGAAGGTGGCCAGCTGCTTGCGCAGGTCCACGAGCACGCGCTCGGCGTCCACCTGCTGCTCGCGCAGCTGGCGCTTCTGGATGTCGTCCTCGGCGTGCTCGATGGAGTCGAGCAGCATCTGCTCGATCTCCTCGTCGGTGAGGCCGTGGCTCGGGCGGACGGTGATGTGCTGGCTCACCCCGGTGCTCTGCTCCTTCGCCGTCACGGAGAGGATGCCATCCGCGTCCACCTGGAACTTCACCTCCACGCGCGCCATGCCGGGGGGCATGGGCGGGATGCCGGAGAGGCGGAACCGCGCGAGCGAGCGGCAGTCCTCCACGAGCTCGCGCTCGCCCTGCACCACGTGCAGGTCCATGGCGTTCTGGCCCTCCTGGAACGTGGTGAAGACCTGCGCGGCCGCGATGGGGATGGTGCTGTTTCGCGGGATGACCTTCTCCGCCACGCCGCCCATCGTCTCGAGGCCGAGCGACAGCGGGATGACGTCCAGGAGCAGCACCTCGTCCTGGCGGTCCGCATTGGTGAGCAGGTCCGCCTGCACCGCCGCACCGAGCGCCACCACCTGGTCCGGGTCGATGTCCCCGAGCGGCTCACGGCCGAACAGCTCGGCCACGTAAGCGCGCACCGCGGGCACGCGCGTGGAGCCACCCACGAGGATGACGCCGTCCAGCTGCCCCGGCTCCACGCCCGCATCCCGCAGCGCGCGCCGGCACACGAGCCCCGTGCGCTGCACGAGCGGACGGATCCACAGCTCGAAGTCTGCGCGCGAGACGCTCTGCGTGTGGCCACCCACGGCGAGCTCCACCACGCTCTCGTGCGTGAGCAGTTCCTTGGTCTTGCGCGCGGCCGCCATCGTCTCGGCCACGAGCGAGGGAGTGGGGGACGCCTGGCCCATGACCTGGAGCACGCGCTCGGCGATCGCGCGGTCGAAGTCGTCTCCGCCCAGCGCGGAGTCACCCCCGGTGGACTTCACCTGGAAGACGCCCTCCACCAGCTGGAGGATGGAGATGTCGAAGGTGCCGCCGCCCAGGTCATACACCGCGAAGGTGCCCTGGCTGCCCTTGTCCAGGCCGTAGGCGAGCGCCGCGGCGGTGGGCTCGTTGATGAGCCGCAGGACCTCCAGCCCCGCGAGCCGGCCCGCGTCCTTGGTGGCCTGGCGCTGCGCATCGTCGAAGTAGGCGGGGACGGTGATGACCGCCTGCTCCACCTTGCCGGCGAAGTGGGACTCCGCCCGGCGCTTGAGCGCGCGGAGGATCTCTCCGGACACCTCGATGGGCGTCACGGGCTGCCCGCCCGAGACCTCGAAGCGCACGACCTTGCCCTTGTCGCTCGCGAAGCGGTAGTGGCCGAGCTTGCGCGTCTCCGGGTCCTCCGGGCTCCGACCCATGAAGCGCTTCACGGAGACGATGGTGTCCGTGGGGTGCGACGCCGCGAGCCCCTTGGCGCGCGCGCCCACCACGACGCCTCCCGCCGTGGCGTAGTGCACCACCGACGGCAGGAGGAGCGCCTCACCCTCGTCCACCGGCACGCAGCGGGGCCTGCCCTGGATGACCGCCGCCACGAGGCTGTTGGTCGTCCCCAGGTCGATGCCCACCGCGTGGCCCTTGGGCCTGAGCGGGTCGTGAATCTGAAGGAATCCGTTCTTGCTCACCCCAGTGCCTCCTCCTCCATCGCGGCCACCTCTTCGAGGAAGCGGGTGAAGTAGCGCACCCGCCCCAGCGCGAGGCCCGCCCGCTGGAGGGCGTCCGCATCCGTGCCACCGCTGGCCAGCCGCGCCCGCAGTGCGTCCTGGGCCTGGCCCAGTGCCTCCTGCTGGCGTGTCAGCACCTCACCGGCCATGGCCTGCGCGGCGTCCAGGTCCTTCGCCTCGCGCGCCTCCTCCAAACGCTCGCGGAGCGCCATCACCTCCTCGAGGAAGGCGAGGGGCATGCTTCCGCGCGAGCTTCCGTCCTCCCGCTCGAGGTCCACGCCCTCGAGCTTGAGCAGGTAGAAGGCGCGGCGGACCGGCTCCTTGAGGACCTTGTACGCCTCGTTGAGCCCGGTGGTCTGCTCGAGGGACAGGCGCCGCTCGCGGGGGTCAGCGTGGGCGAAGCGGTCCGGATGCAGCTTCAAGCTCAGCTCGCGGTACTGCCGCTCGAGCGCGCCGACGTCCAGGTCCATGCCGCGGGGAAGCCCGATGGTGTCGAAGTGGGTGGCGCCGGGTGGACGCGCGGCAAGCTTTCCGCACGCCGCGCAGAACGGCGCCGCACCCGTCGCTGACTGGCAGTTCCAGCACGTCACACCGTGAAGCTCTCGCCGCAGCCGCAGGCGGCCTTCACGTTGGGGTTGTCGAGCCGGAAGCCGCTCGCCATGAGCGTCTCTTCGTACACGAGCTCCGTGCCAATCAGGTACAGGTAGCTCTTGGGGTCCACGAACATCCGCACCCCGTCCCGCTCGAACACCTTGTCGCGCTCGCGCGGCTGCTCGGTCCACTCCATGACGTACTGTAGGCCGGAGCATCCGCCGCCCTTCACGGCCACACGGAGGCCGGCCTCGGGCGTGCCGCGCTCCGTCAGGAGCGCCTTCAGGCGCGCCACCGCCGAGTCACCGATGCTGATGCCGCGCGCAGGCTTCGCGACCGGCGCGGATGCCGCAGGGGGGGTGTTGGCGTGGGTGGCAGCGTCACTCATGGCTTTCAGGTCGCTCCGCAAAGGCTTCAACAGCCGGGCGTCACGGATTCGTCTGCGCGACGGCGGCCTTGCCGGCCCGCTCCTCGCGCTTCTTCTTGAAGTCCGCGATGGCGGCCTTGATGGCGTCCTCGGCCAGCACAGAGCAGTGGATCTTCACGGGAGGGAGCGCGAGCTCGCGGGCCACGTCCCTGTTCGAGATGGCGAGCGCCTGGTCCACCGTCATGCCCTTCACCCACTCGGTGACGAGCGCCGAGGAGGCGATGGCCGAGCCGCACCCGAACGTCTTGAACTTCGCGTCCTGGATGATGCCGTCGTCGCCGATGCGCAGCTGCAGGCGCATCACGTCACCGCAGGCGGGGGCGCCCACCAGCCCGGTCCCCACGTTGGGGTCCGCCTTGTCGAGCGTCCCCATGTTCACCGGGCGCTCGTTCAGCTCAACCACCTTCTCGCTGTAGGCCATGGCCGCCGTACTCCTTCGAAGTCCTGCCGAAACCGCCGTCCCGCTCGAGCCCGTTCCCCTCGGGAAAACCGGGCGCGCCCACTATCACCGCAAGGTGCGGTCCGCTAGTGGGCGGTCCACTCGATACTCTTCAGGTCGATGCCCTCCTGGACCATCTCGTACAGGGGGCTCATCTCCCGGAGCTTCTTCACCTTCTCGACGACCAGCTTCACCACGTAGTCGACCTCCTCCTCCGTGTTGAAGCGGCCGAGCCCGAAGCGGATGGAGCTGTGCGCCAGCTCCTCCTCCACGCCCAGCGCGCGCAGGACGTAGGACGGCTCGAGCGAGGCGGACGTGCAGGCGCTGCCGGAGCTCACCGCCACGTCCTTGATGGCCATCATCAGCGCCTCGCCCTCCACGTAGGCGAAGGAGATGTTGAGGTTGCCTGGCATCCGGTGCTCCAGGGAGCCGTTCACGTGGCAGAAGTCCAGCTCCCTCTGCAAGCCGTCGAGCAGGCGCTGGCGCAGCCGTCCGAGCCGCACGGCCTCGTCCGCCATCTCCGCCCTCGCCAGCTCGGCCGCCTTCCCGAAGCCCGCGATGGAGGCCACGTTCAGGGTGCCCGAGCGCATGCCACGCTCGTGCCCGCCGCCGTCGATGATGGGCGCGATGCGCACGCGCGGCTTGCGGCGCACGTAGAGCGCGCCCACGCCCTTGGGGCCGTACATCTTGTGGGCCGAGAGGGACGCGAGGTCCACCTGCATGGCCTCCACGTCGAAGGGCACCTTGCCCGCGCCCTGAGTGGCGTCCGTGTGGAGGAGCACGCCCTTCTCCCGGCAGATGCGGCCAATCTCCGCGAGCGGCTGCACGACGCCAATCTCGTTGTTGGCGAGCATCACGCTCACGAGGATGGTGCGGTCCGTGATGGCGGCCTTCAGCGCCTCCAGGTCCACCAGACCATCCTTGTTCGGCGTCAGGTAGGTGACGCGCGCGCCGCCGGTGGGGAGGGCGCTCCACTTCTGCCACGTCGCGTCCTGCTCGAGCGCGTGCTCGGCGGCGAGGGCCGTGGCGTTCTCCGGCGTCACGTCCTGTCCGGACAGCTGGGCCAGGCGCAGCGCCTTCAGCTCGTCCAGGCGCTCCTGGCGGATGCGCTCCAGGCGCTTGCAGGTGTCCAGCACCGCCTTGTGCTCGGTGGACAGGGTGATGATGTGGTCACCCTTGTGCTTGTAGAACTCCACCACGCCCTTGAGGGCGAGGTTGTTGGACTCGGTGGCGCCGGAGGTGAAGACGATCTCCTTGTCGGACGCGTGGATGAGGTCCGCCACCTGCTTGCGCGCCAGCTCCACGGCCGCCTCGGCCTTCCAGCCGAACGGATGGTTGCGGCTCGCCGCGTTCCCGAAGTCCTCGCGCAGGTACGGCAGCATCGCCTCCAGCACCCGCGGGTCCACCGGGGTGGTGGCGTGGTAGTCCATGTAGATGGGGAGCTTCGGGGCCATGTCCTCGTCACCTGGCCGACGGTGAGCCGGCCTTCACGCGCACACCTGTCCCGGTGACACGGAATGTGGACCGGACAGGGCATTTATAAAAACAGTTCGCACAGGGTCAAGCCGACATTAGGGCGAATTGCCCATTGGGGCGGCCAGCGACCACAGCAGGGGAGGAGGCGCCTCTCCGCCCACACGCCCCCCTTTCGAGGGTGCCGGGAAGACGCGGACGCCTGCAGGGGTTGCAGGCGCCGCGGCGAGAGTGCGCGTGTCGGAAGCGGGGGCGCAGGTGTATGAAGCCGCACGCGGCCTCTGAGGGAGGCCGCCGTCGTGGCTCGAGACTCGAAGGGGCGTCCGTGAAGAAGGTGGGTTTCCTCGCAGCAGTGGTGGGTCTGGGTGTGGTGCTGCTCCCGTGGGCGCTCCCGGCGGGTCCCGGCTCGAGCCTGGACGCGGCGGGCCTCCTGCAGAGCGGCAGCTGGCTGATGGGCGCGGCCGTGGTGTTCCTGGGCGGCCTGCTGACGGCGATGACGCCCTGTGTGTACCCGCTCATCCCCATCACGGTCTCCGTGTTCGGCGCACGCAAGGCGGAGAGCCGTGGCAAGGCCATGCTGCTCACCGGCGCCTACGTCGTGGGCATGGGCGTCGTCTTCAGCGCGCTCGGTGTCGCGGCCGCGAAGACGGGCCAGGCGTTCGGCACGGTGCTCGGCAGCCCCGTGGTGGTGACGGTGCTCGCCGCGTTCCTGCTCGCGCTCGCCACCTCCATGTTCGGCGCGTTCGAGCTGGCGCTCCCGAGCTCCCTGCAGACGCGCCTCAACTCGGTGGGCGGGGCAGGCGTGGGTGGGGCGTTCCTCATGGGAAGCGCGTCGGGCTTCCTCGCCGCACCGTGCACGGGCCCGGTGCTCACGGCGCTGCTCGCCTACGTGGCCACGTCGCAGAGCACCGCGCTGGGCGCCGGGCTGCTCTTCATCTACGCGCTGGGAATCGGCGTGCCGTTCTTCCTCATCGGCGCGTTCACCGTGCAGCTGCCGAAGGGCGGGGTGTGGATGGAGTGGGTGAAGAGCCTGCTCGGCATCACGCTCGTGGCGCTCGCGGCCCTCTACCTGAAGGACGCCTTCGCGCCGGCGCGGGAGGCCCTCGCGGACCTGGGCAACCACGTGGGGCAGCTGCCCGGTGCGTGGCTCGCCGGAGCGCTGGCGCTCGTGGGCGTGGCCGTGGGCGCGGTGCACCGCTCCTTCAAGGAGGGGACGCGCGAGTTCCTGCTCAAGGGCGTGGGTGTGGCGGTGGTGGTGGCCGCGCTCCTGCTCCGCGTGGGTGCGCTCAACGCCTCGCACCGGACGGGCGAGCTGGCCGTGCGCCTGGGGCTGGCCGCGCCGCCGACCGCGCCCGAGCTGGTGTGGGACCTCGAGTGGGCGCAGACGGAGGGGGCCTCCGCGGAGACCTTCGATGCGGTGCTCACCCGCGCGCGCTCCGAGGGAAAGCCGGTGATGATCGACTTCTTCGCCGAGTGGTGCGCGGCCTGCAAGGAGCTGGACCGCTTCACCTACGTGGCGCCGCCGGTCATCGAGGAGTCCACCCGCTTCGTCAACGTGAAGGTGAACGCCACCAACGACGGGGAGGCCATCGAGTCGCTGTACCAGCGCTACGGTGTCCAGGGCCTCCCGGCGGT
>JAKEEX010000536.1 GCA_022616315.1 Myxococcaceae bacterium | reverse complement strand
GCACCTCCACGCGTGCCAGACGCTCTTCCGCGGGCGCGCGGACGGGCTGGAGCTCCTGGACTGGCTGCGCGAGCGCATCTGGCCCTTCGAGGCCGCGCACGACGCGGACTCCATGCGCGCCTCGGCGGACCTGACGTTCGTGGAGCTGCTGCTCGGAGGCGCGACCGCCGCGCTCGACATGGGCAGCGTGCACCACTACGACGCCGTCTTCGAGTCCGCGGCGCGTGCCGGCATCCGCCTCACCGGCGGCAAGGCGATGATGGACTCGGGGCAGGGCGTGCCACCCCGGTTGAAGGAGCGGACCGACGACTCGCTCGCGCAGAGCCTGCGCCTCCTGGAGCGGTGGCACGGCGCAGAGGGCGGCCGCCTGCGCTACGCGTTCGCTCCTCGCTTCATCCTCTCGTGCACCGAGCCCCTGCTCCGTGCGGTGGCGCGCGAGGCGCGGGCGCGCGGGGTGCGCATCCACACCCATGCGAGCGAGAACGCCACCGAGTGCGACGTGATCCGACAGAAGACCGGCAGCGACACGGTGGTCTACCTCCACTCCCTGGGCCTCACCGGGACCGACGCGACGTTCGCGCACTGCGTGTGGCTCACCTCGGAGGAGCAGCGGCTGCTCAGGGAGACGGGCACCGTGGTGTGCCACTGCCCGGCCAGCAACCTGAAGCTCGCGAGCGGCATCGCGAAGGTGCCGGAGCTGCTCGAGGCCGGGGTGACGGTGTGCCTCGGGGCGGATGGGGCGCCCTGCAACAACACCCTGGACCTTTTCCTGGAGATGCGGCTGGCCGCGCTCCTCCACAAGCCGCGCGCGGGGCCTCAGGCCATGCCCCCCATGGAGGTGCTCGCGATGGCGACCCGGAACGGGGCGGCGGCGCTCGGGCTCCCGGAGGAGGTGGGCTCCCTGGAGGTGGGCAAGCGCGCGGACGTGACGGTGGTGGACCTGTCCGGCCCCCACGTCAACCCGGAGGCGGACGAGGTGGTCAGCCAGCTCGTCTACGCCGCCCGCGCCCCGGACGTGCGGCACGTGGTGGTGGACGGCCGGCCCGTGGTGCAGGAGCGGAGGCTGCTCACGCTGGACCCGGTGGAGGTGGTGGCGCGGGCACGTCGTGAGGCGTCGCGCCTGGCGTCCCGCCTGAGGTGAGGGCGGGCGGGCGTCGGGGCGCTCCCGAAGCGTCGAAATGACGGCCAGGGTTGCTGCGTACGGTCATTCGAGAGCGAGGGCCGGGCCGGCTCGTGTAGAGTCAACGGCCGGTAGAGCAAGCGGCCGAGCAGGCTTTACGGGAGACTGAGTCCATGTGGGAGCGCTTCAAGCGGGCATTGCGGAGCATCGGGGGCTTCTTCGTGGGCTCCATCGAGAACCCGGAGCTCATCCTCGAGCAGAACATCCGCGACCTGAACGACCAGGTGCCGCGGATGAACGAGTCCATCGCCATGGTGCGGGCGAACCAGACGCTGCTCGAGAAGGAGAACGCCAAGTACAAGCAGGAGGTGGCCCAGCTCACCGCCAAGGTGAAGGCCGCCATCCAGGGTGGCCGGGATGACCTGGCCGCACAGTACGCAACGCGCCTGCAGCAGGAGAGGGAGGCGCTCGTGCGCAACGAGCAGCAGCTGGAGACCGCGCGCGCCGCCTACGAGAAGGCCCTCAACGTCAAGAAGGCCTTCATGCGGGAGAAGGACCGCAAGACCGGCGAGGCCATGAACGCCATCCGCGACCACCGCCGCGCCCAGTGGCAGGCCAAGGTGGCGGACGCCATGGAGTCCTTCCAGGTGGCCGGCGTCGATGCCACCCACGGCGAGATGGTCCGGAAGATCCAGGAGAAGACCGCCATCAACGAGGCGCGCATGCAGATGGCCCTCGAGTCGGTGGACCACCAGTCGTTCCAGATCGAAGAGGATGCCGAGAAGCTGCAGGCCATGGAGCTGGTCAAGCAGATGAAGCTGGAGATGGGCCTCGAGGCGCCGCAGCCGGTCTCCGAGGTGGCGGGCGGCGAGAAGACCATCGGCAAGAAGGTGCAGGTGGAGTAGCAGCCCCTTCCTCTGCTTCGCGGAGTGCGTGACGCTAAGATGAAGTTGCAGCGTGGCCCCGGTGTCTGGCTCACCCTGGCCCTCCTCGTGATGGGAGGGGTGTACCTCGCGGCGTCGCGCCTGGGGTACGTGGACCGCGCGGTGGCGCGGCTCTTCCCCTCGGCGCGACGGTTGCGGCTGTCGTCCGGGGATTTCCCGTCGGGCGTGGCCGCGCCGCTGACGGGCGTGGCGAGCGTCCCGCTCCGGCCGGTCCTCGTCGGCTTCACGCCTCGCGGGACCTCGGCGACGCTGTTGCTCGCGGCGTCCGGGATACGCACCCCGGAAGCACCTCCCGTGGCCCCTCGTGACGGCCTGCTGAAGACCGCGTACGCGCTGGACACACAGGCGGTCCTCTTCTCGTCGGAGGACGAGGTGCGCCAGGCGCTGGCGCTCGGCGGGGACAACGGTGGGGTGGACATGGCAGCGCTCTCCGTGGACCGGCTGGCACAGTGGGCACCGGCGCTTCGAGACGCCGCGCCCCACACGGTGCTGCTCCTGGGGCGGAGCCGGGGGCAGGAGGCACTGGCCGCGGTGGGCGTGGACACCCTGGAGGGGCTCAAGGGCAAGCGGGTGGCCGTGCACACGCAGAGCAGCAGCTTCTACTTCGGACTGTGGCTCCTCGCTCGCGCCGGGCTGCTCCTCAACGACGTCACGTGGGTGGAGCTTCCCTCGAGTCTGGACGCGGGGCGTGCGCTGCGCGAGGGCCGCGCGGACGCGGTGCTGGGGCTTCTGGGAGACGTGGAGGTGGCGGCGAAGGACCGCGGTGGAAAGGTGCTCGCCACCACGGCGGACGCGCCTCACCTGGTGGCCACGGTGCTCGTGGTGCGCGGAGAGTTCGCGGCGCGCTATCCGGACGCAGTGAGGCGGGTGCTGCGGGGGCTCCTGGACGCGCAAGCGGAGACGGCGAAGAACCCGGGCCCCGCGGCACGGCTCCTGGGCGAGGTGGCGCCGTACCTGGGCGACCCGCATTTCGCCATCGAGAGCGCACCCCCGGCGGACCTCGCGGCGAACCTTGCCTTCTTCGGGATTGCCGGCGAGGCGCCCGTTACCTACGACGAGCTCTTCCGCAGCGCAGCGGAGCTCTACGTGAAGCTGAACCGCACCCGCACCGCCGCACAGGCGGAGGACACCCTCGACCTCAGCGCGCTGAAGTCCGTGGCCGAGGCGCGCGGTCTCTGACCGGAGTCGACCCCCGTGGCCCGAACGACCAGCCTGCTCCGCGCCGCCTTCCTCCTCCCCGCGAACCTCGTGGGTCTGGCGACCGCGGGTGTGTCCTCGCTGCTGACCGGCGAGCCCCTGCCCGCGCTGGTGGCGCTGGGGGTGGAGGGCTTCTATCTCGCAACCGTGCCCTGGAGTCGCCGCTTCCAGCGCGCCGTGGGCGCGGAGGGGAGCGAGGGCGAGCTGAAGCTGCTGCTCGCGGAGCTCTCTCCGTCCCAGCGCGAGCAGTACGAGGGACTCCGCGCGCTGCGCGACCGCATCCTGACCAACTACAGGAAGCTCCCGGGTGGGCGCGTCATGGTGGCCAGCAGCGAGGGGCGGCTGGACGCGCTGCTCACGAGCTTCGTGCGGCTCCTGGGGTCGCTGAACAGCTACCGCACGTTCCTCGGTGGGGCGTCGCGCCGGGGCGTGGAGCAGGAGCTCGTGGAGCTGAAGCGCGAAGTGGAGGGAGAGCGGAATCCCCGCTTGCGCGACGTGAAGGCGCGCCGCGTGGACATCCTCCAGAAGCGGCTCGAGCGCTTCCTGCTCGCAGAGGAGAGCCGCGAGGTGGTGGCCCACCAGCTGGCCGCCATCGAGGACCTGTTGCGCCTCACGCTGGACCAGTCCATCAGCATCCGTGACCCCGAAGCCGCGAACCGTCAGCTGGACGCGATTGCCGCGAGCGTCGAGGCCAGCGAGGAGACCGTGCGCGAGATGGAGCGCATCATGGACTTCACCGAGGAGATGGGGACGTCCGGGGTGTCACATGGGGCGCGGGTGCGGAGCTGACGCCGGGGAGAGTTCCGTGCACTCTCTCGTTCCCATGCACGCTCGCTCCCCCCGATTTCTCGCGCTCGGGATCTTCGTACTCCTGGTGGGATGCTCCCGCTGCGGCGATGGCTCCTCCCGTGGTGTCGCGGGCCCGCTCTCTCGCGTCGTTCCGCGAGCCGCTGATGCGGTGATCCTGGTGCCGAATGTCGGGCGCGTGGGTGAGAAGCTGACGGCCCTGCAGAAGCTCGAGCTCGTCGACTTCGTGGCCCCCACCCTGGGCGCGACGAGCGGGCGGGCCCTGGTGGATGGCCTGGTTCGGCAGGTGGGCATCGATCCGCGGTCCCGCGAAGACCTGGAGAAGGCAGGTCTGGATTCAGGCGGTGGTGCGGCCGTAGTGGTGCTGCCGGAGGACGTCGTCTACCTCGTGGTGCCGGTCAAGGACGCGACGGCCTTCCAGGAGCGGATTGCTCAACTCGCGAAGCGGGTTGCCGGTTCCGCACTGGTATCGCGTGTCGAAGCGGACGGAATCGCCGTGACCCGCTTCGCAACAGCGGAGGGCGCTCCGCCCCGCGTGGCGCTTGCGCAGCACGACAAGTGGGCGTTCGTTGCTGCGGGTCCTGGCGCTGCGCGGGTCGCCGAGTTCGCCGCGCTCCCTCCTGAGAAGTCACTCGACCAGGATCCTGTCTTCGCGGGTTCTCGCGCGCGCCTGTCAGGTGACCACGCTGCGGTCGCGTTCATCCCGGGCGGTTCGCGCTTCCTGCCTCAGGGGACAGTGGCAGGCATCACGCTCGCTGCTTCGCTAGGCCTGAGTGGGCTCACCGTCCGCGCCGATGCACCGTGGCCGGATCGCCTCGAGGTCCTGCAGGCGATCACACCGCAGCCGGGCGCACCGGACCTCTCCGGGTATTTGCCGAGGGACGCAGTCGCGGTGGCGCGCTACAGCGGGGACCCGGCGCGGCTCGAGCAGTTCTGGCCCCACCTGGTGGGCCCCTCCGTCACCCGTGCGCTGCAGAATGCCCGGTTCGATTTGAAGGCCGAGGTGCTCGACAACCTCAAGCCCGGTGCAGTCGCGTCCCTGTCTTTGTCCCCTGGTGCGCGGATGACGGGAATGCCCGCGCTCGACATGCGCCGCACCAATCCGTTCGACTATGCGCATCTCACCGTGGTGGCGGAGGCGCGCGACGGGCAGCGGGTGGCCGGTACGCTCCAGAGAGTGCCACCCATGGCAAAGCGACTCGGTGCGGAGCTCACGCCCGCGGAGCGTGGTGGCCTTCCCGTGCTCCTGACGCGCTATGGGGCAGGGGAGGGCGCACATCTCGCGGCGGTGGGCACGCGCCTGTTGATGGCTGCACCGGAAGCACGGCTTCTAGAGGGCCTCGAGCGACTCAAGGGAGCCGCGGGCCCAGCGCCGCTCTCGACGCAACTGATGACTGCGATGGACGGCAAAGGTCTGGCGGTCGTCGTGGACCTGCGCAAGCTGAGCGACGCGGTGCGCGCGCTGCCGCCGGAGGCTTGGGGCATCGGCGGTTTTGCCATCAAGCCCGCCACCGTGCGCTGGCTGGACGCGATGCACGAGCTCACCGCGGTGGTGGCCACCGTGACGGCGAAAGAAAAGGCCATCCAGGCCGAGCTCACGCTTCAGCTCGAGGTGAAGCGCCCGTGATTGCTGCGCACGGAATCCGCAAGTCCTATCGCGAGGGGAACGGCTCGCATGTGCGGGTGCTGGAGGGCCTCGACCTCGAGGTGGCCCTCGGCGAGTTCGTGGCCGTCGTGGGCCCCTCCGGATGCGGGAAGTCCTCGCTGCTCCACATCCTGGGTGGGCTCGACCGGGACTTCGAGGGACGGGCCCACGTGGCCGGCACCGAGCTTCACGCGCTCGATGACGCTGGCCTCTCCCGGCTGCGCAACGAGAAGGTCGGATTCGTCTTCCAGTCCTTCCACCTGCTGCCACACCTCACGGCACTCGAGAATGTGGCTCTTCCAGCGCAGTTCAGCCCCGGCTGGGAACCGAGGGTGCAGGAGGAGCGTGCGCGCAAGGTGCTCCAGCGGGTTGGCCTCGAGGGCAAGGAAGGCCGCACACCTGCACGGCTTTCGGGCGGTGAGCGGCAACGTGTGGCCATTGCCCGCGCGCTCTTCGCTCAACCTCAGCTCCTCATGTGCGACGAGCCCACCGGCAACCTGGACCAGGAGACCGGCGCGGGAATCATCGAGCTCTTCCGCTCCCTCCACCGTGACGGGCTCACCGTCCTGGTCGTCACCCACGAGGACCAGATGCGTGCGGCCGCGCAGCGTGTCCTGAGGCTCCAGGGTGGTCGGTTGCATCCGGAGGGCCAGTCGTGAAGCTCGCGTCGCTCGTGGGTATGGTGCGCCTGTCGCTCGCGCGCGACCGCCGCGGGACACTCTCCTCCGCCTTCGGCATCGCGGTGGGCGTGGGGGCGCTCGTCTTCTTCGTGGGACTCGGGCTCGGCGTTGGCCGTGTGGTGCGCGAGCGCGTCTTTCCCGTGGACGCGCGGCTCGTGGAGGTGGTGCCGCCGCGGGTGTCACTCGGCGCGCTGCTCGGTGGAGGTAGGCTGGACCAGGAGACGGTGGACCGGCTCGCTCGGCTTCCCGGTGTGGAGCGCGTCTTCCGGAAGATGGCCGTGCGCGTTCCGGCGGTCAGCCGCTACGACGGCGACTTCTTCGGTGCTCGGCTGCGCATGGGTGTGGAGCTCGTCGCGGTGGGCGTGGACCCGGGCCTCGTGGAGGGGGACGTCTCCGTGGGAGCCTTTGCAGACTCGGGGCCTGGGCAACCCATCCCCGCTGTGGCCGCGCACCGCCTGCTCGAGCTGTACAACAAGAGCTTCGCCCCGGTTCGAAAGCTTCCACAGCTGTCCGCACGCATGGTGTCCGGCTTCATCTTCCCGGTGGAATTCAATCGCTCCTACGTGACCTCCTCCGCATCCGGCCCGGTGACCCGCGCGCAGGTGCAGCTCGTGGGCGTGTCCGATCGGGGCCTCCTCGCGGGAGTCACCATTCCGCTCGCGACTGCCGTGCGGCTCAACCGGGAGGCCGGGGTGGAGGACTCGCTGTTTTCCGGTGCCACCCTTCAGGCGCGGGACCCTTCGGAGGTTCCGCGGCTCGTTGCAGCAGCGCGCGGAATGGGGCTCGAGGTGGATGACCAGGAGCGCCGCATGGCGGAGAACGCGGGAGCGGCGGTGGCCCTCACCACTTCGGCGCTCGCGCTGCTCTCCCTGCTCATCTGCGTGCTTGCCGCTGTGAACATTGCCCACGCGCTGTCGGCCGCGGTGCGCGCGCGGGCCCGCGACATCGGCGTGCTTCGCGCCGTGGGTGCAAGCCGGGCAGATGTCCGTTCACTCGTGCTCGCGGAGGCGGGGGCGCTCGGCCTCATCGGAGGCGCCGTAGGGACCGTTGCCGCCGTGGGCCTGTCGGTCCTCGTCGACTGGGCCTCCGGGCGGTACCTCCCGGAGTTCCCGTTCAAGCCGGACTCCTACTTCGCGTTTCCGGTGGCCGTCGTCCTGGGGGGCGTGGTGCTCGGCGTCGTCGCCGCGGTGGCAGGTGCGCTCGGGCCCGCGCGACGCGCGGCGGGCACAGACCCGGCTCGGGTGTTGGCGGGGTGAAGGAAGCGCACGGATGAGTCCGCTTCCCTACCCTCGGATAGAGAGCCCCCGCCCGATTGGCCCCCTGACACCCTCTTTGGCAACTGGCAAAGACCTCAAAATAATTTTGAGGTTGTTGCGTGGCGCGTCGCCCTGCGCCCGATGGCCGAGGAGCATGGGCTACCATGGCGCTCCCTCGACGAGGTCCTTGCGGCCGCGCGAGCCTTCCTGGAGCCCGTTCTGCGTGGAGAGCGGGGCACGTGGCATCTGAATGAGCGCGCCTGGAGAGTGCGTGTGTCGATGGGGCAGGTGAGGGACCCGTAACCGATCAGAAGAGGGTCGCCTTTGTCTGCCCGCCTGGAACACACTGGGGCAACCGCATCCGCAGTCGAGAGGCTGGCGCCGCCCCCGATGGGGTGGCACACGAGGAAGTCATGGCGAGGCGAATCAAGAAGGACGATCCGCTGGCGGACCTGCCCGCGTGGGCGAGAACGCTGGCGCAGCGCTACTACACGAAGACCGTCAGCACCTTCCTGCTCTACGGAGCGGTGCGCGACCTCCAGCCCGTGACGCAGGAGGACGGCTCGCGCGGCTACGCCAACCTGCGCACCTTCCTCTCAGACGAGCTCTTCGGCGGACGCGAGCACGTCCTCTTCTACGACCGCTCCAGCGGCATCCGTTCCGCCACGCCAGAGACGCAGAAGGACCTTCAGCGGGCCATGCAGGCGTACGACACGCTGTACGGCTCGGACTTCGCCAAGGGGATGCCGCGCGACCCGGGACGCGCGCTGCAGATTCTCGAGAACTACCTCCGCACGCGGCTCGCGGAGGGGAAGTCGATGGCGCTCGTCATCGACTTCGCTGAGACGCTCGTCCCGGCGGGCGAAATGGCCCACCTGTCCGCGGAAGACCGCTTCGTGCTCGCCACACTCACCAAGTGGGCGCACGACCCGCAGATGCTCGGCGGGGACTGCTCGGTGGTGCTCGTCGCGGAGAACCTGGCGGACGTCTCGCCGCGGCTCGCGCGAAATCCCTACGTGGCGAACATCGAGATCTCCCTCCCCACCGAGGCGGAGCGCCTGGACTTCGTGAAGACGAAGCTCGAGGGCAAGAAGCTCTCGGCAATCTCGGACGTTCCGCTGCAGGTGCTGGCCAAGACGACCGCCGGCCTCTCGCGCATCAACCTGGACCGACTCCTCACCGAGGCGCTCGAGCAGGGCGTGCGCATCACCCCCGACCTCCTCAAGGAGAAGAAGAAGGAGATCATCCAGGCCGAGTGCCACGGGCTGCTCGAGTTCATCGAGCCGGCGCACACCCTGGGCTCGGTGGCCGGGCACGGGAAGGCCAAGCAGATGCTCAAGCAGGCCTCGGAGGCGCTGAGGAAGGGGCGCAGCGAGGTGATGCCCATGGGCTACCTGGTGAGCGGCCCCGTGGGAACGGGCAAGACGTTCCTCGTCACGTGCTTCGCCGGAGACATCGGCGTGCCGTGCGTGAAGTTCCTCAACTTCCGCAGCCAGTGGCAGGGCGTCACCGAGGCGAACCTCGAGAAGATCTTCAGCCTGCTCAAGGCCCTCTGGCCGGTGGCGGTGATGATCGACGAGGCGGATGCGTTCCTCGGCAACCGCGACGCGTCGGGTGACAGCGGAACGTCCAGCCGCGTGTTCGCGTCCATCGCGTCGTTCATGGGGAACACGGAGTTCCGCGGGAAGATTATCTGGTTCCTCCTGACGTGCCGACCGGACCTGCTGCCCATCGACCTGAAGCGGCAGGGGCGTGCGGAGGAGCACCTCGCGCTCTTCTACCCGCAGACGGACGCGGAGCGGGACGAGCTGTTCCAGGTGCTCGCGAGGAAGACGAAGGTCGAGGTGGACCTGCCGGGCCTGTCGAAGGTGCTTCCGGACAGCGCGCGGGACCTGTCGGGCGCGGACATCGAGGCGGTGCTGGTCAGGTCGAAGTTCCGCGCGCTCGCGGAGGGTCGTGACGCGGTGCTGCCCGGGGACGTGACGCGGGTCCTCGAGGACTTCGTGCCTCCGTCCTATCCGCTGGAGATCGAGCTGCAGAACCTCGTGGCGGTGCAGGAGTGCACCAGCCGTGACCTGTTGCCAGAGCGGTTCCGCAACCTCGACAGGGACGCGGTCACCCGGCGCATCAAGGAGCTGAAGGCATTGATCGAGGAGCGGTGAGGAGCCTAGCGCTCACACCACCACGCGCTTGAGGTGCGCGCCGAGGCGGGTGACCACCTCGTAGTGGATGGTCTGGGCCCACCCGGCGAGGCTCTCCGCGGACACCTGCTCGTCGCCGTCGGTCCCGAGGAGCGTCGCGGTGACGGGGCGCTCGTCGGAGGAGGCCCGCGTGATGTCCACGACGACGTGGTTCATCATCACGCGCCCGAGCACCGGACAGCGCCGGCCGTTCACCAGCACGTGCGCCCTCGAGGAGAGCAGGCGCGGGTAGCCGTCGAAGTAGCCCACCGGGAGGACCGCCACGCGCGTGGGCTCGCTGCAGCGGTACGTGCAGCCGTACCCCACGTAGTCCCCCGCGCGCAGCCACTTCACCACCTGGCTTCGGCTGCGCCAGGAGAGAACGGGCTCGAGCGTCGGGAGCGAGCCCAGCACCAGACGCGTGCTGAGCCGCGTCTCCGGCGAAGGCCAGAGCCCATAGAGCGAGATGCCCACGCGGACGGCTTCGTAGCGGGATTGCGGAAGGGCCAGTGTCGCCGCGCTGGCGGCCGTGTGTCGCTGAAGGGACTCGGGAAGTGGCAGCACTCGCCCCAGCTGCGCCACGCCTTCCTCGAACGCCGCGAGCTGGGCACGGGCGTAGGCCTGCTCGGTCACGTCCTCCGTGTTGGCGAAGTGCGAGAGCACGCCCACCACTTCGAGGACGTCACGGGCCTCGGCGAGGAAGCGCGCGTCCTGCGGAAGCTGCGCGAGCGTGAAGCCCTCTCGGCCCAGTCCCGTGTCCACGTGCACGTGCACCCGCAGCGGCTGCTCGAGTCGGGCGGCGCGCAGGGAGGGGAGGTACTCGCGCCAGGCGGTGTCGGCCACCACCGCGTCCACGCCGGCTCGCGCGAGCGCCACCGCCTCCTCCGCGACCACCGCTCCGAGGACCAGCACCTGTTGGCGCGGACGCCCCGTGGAGTCCTCGAACGCGCGGACGGCGAGCGCGTCCTGAGGAGTGATGACGTAGAGGACGTCCACCTGCTCGTGCACGAGCGGCAGGACCTCCGCGAAGCCGTGGCCGTAGGCGTTGCCCTTCAGCACCCCCCCCAGCGCACGTCCCGGAACGCT
>JAKEEX010000535.1 GCA_022616315.1 Myxococcaceae bacterium | reverse complement strand
GCCGTCGGGGGAGACGGCGGCTCCGCTCACCCGGCGCATCCGGACCTGGTCCTCGATGGTGTAGGGACGCGGTCCGGTGGTGGGCGCTGCGGCGAGCAGCACTGCGAGCATCAAGGGGGACACGCCTGACGGCCTCCTGTTGGTATGGAGGCCGAAACGCTGCCTCACGCGCAGGGAGGTGTCCACCTCCACGCACGCGCGAGCGACGCGCGTCCAATGGGCTCCGCGTCGACGCGGAACGACTCTTCCAGGCCCCGTCCCGGGTGTTCCCCGACGACAGGGCACGGATGCTCGCCCCGCCCGGAATGGCCCTGCGGGCGGGGCGAGTCGTCCGCAGTGGCACATCCAGAGGGGCTCTGGCGTGTCAGCGCGGAGTGGCGCGGTCACCAGCCGAGGTTGTCGTTGCCGCGGCCGCCGAGGTCGTTGCCGAGCTGCCGCGCCCTCTCGGCCCTCCTGCTCTCACGGAGCTTGGGCAGCGACGCGTCCTCCTCCTCCGTGGCGGCCACCTGCCCGGCCGGTCCGCCGCCCCCCGTACCCTCCTGCCCCGCCGGCGGACATTCCTGCGTCCCGCGGCTCGGGGTCTCCTTCCACGCCTCCGGGCCGATGGGGGCCTGCATGCCCTCCTCGGCGCTGTCCGTCCGCGACTGCGTGTCCTGCTGGGCCAGTGCGGCCGTTCCGCCGAGGAGCGCCGCGCCCAGCAGCATGCTCCGCCATCCTCTCGTCATGACGTCTCCGTCCGGGCCCTCGGAGTCCCCCGGGGCGAGGCCCTCCCATCGTTGAGAGTGGGGCCCGGGCGATGCATCCGCGAGGAGCGGTGAGGCGGGCGGGCGCCTACTCCTCGAAGCGCCCGTGGCGACCCGCACCGCTCGCGAAGCGCGCAGCGCCCGGGAACGCTTCCTTCTGCAGCACGTATCGGCCGCGCGCGAACTCGCCCGCGAGCGCTTCCTCCAGGGGCAATCCACCTTGCGCGTACGTGGAGGCCCGGTCCGCGCGCAGGCACTCCTGGGGGAACGCCGCGAGCTCGCGCGCGAGCGACCCGGCCGCAGCGCGCGCCTCACCACGCGGCACCACTCTGTTCACCAGGCCCATGGCGAGCGCCTCCTCCGCCGGCACGGGCCTGCCGGTGAGGATGAGGTCCAGCGCCCTCGACAGCCCGATGAGGCGCGGCAGCCGCACGGTGCCGCCGTCGATGAGCGGCACACCGAAGCGCCGGCAGAAGACGCCGAGCACCGCGTCCTCCTCGGCCACACGCAGGTCACACCACAGCGCGAGCTCCAGACCTCCCGCCACCGCGTGCCCGGAGATTGCGGCGATGACCGGCTTGCTCAACACGAGGCGCGAGGGACCCATGGGGCCGTCCCCGCTCGGCTCGAGCCTGGGAAGGTGTCCCTCCGCCACCGCCTTCAGGTCCGCGCCCGCGCAGAAGGTGCCGCCCTCGCCGAAGAGCACACCCACCCGCGCCTCCGCATCGGCGTCGAAGGCGCGGAACGCGTCCGCCAGCGCCTGCGCGGTCTCGCGGTCCACCGCGTTGCGCACCTCGGGACGGTGGAGGATGACCGTGGTGACGGGGCCCTGACGCTCGACGCGCACGCTCATGGGGCTGCTCCCTTCAGGGCCGGGGAGGAGGAGGCCCTTCAGGGAGCATGCCGTCTACGCGGTCTCGGCGCACCCGTCCGACGTCAGCTACGCCAGCTGCCGTCCATGAGGCGCTGGATGCGCTCCTCGAGCGGCGGGTGGC
>JAKEEX010000534.1 GCA_022616315.1 Myxococcaceae bacterium | reverse complement strand
GAGCAGGCGAAGAAGATGGAGTCGTAGGAGCCCCCTGGGGTTCCGCAGAGATGCCGCTGCCCACGAAGCTGACGTTGGAGGTGGTCACCCCGGAGGGCCTCCTCCTGCGCGAGGAGGTGGACGAGGTGATGGCCCCCGGCGAGAACGGTTACTTCGGGGTCCTCCCCGGGCACACTCCCTTCCTGTCCACCCTGGGGCTCGGCGAGATCCGGTATCGGCAAGGCGCGCGGTGGGACCACCTGACCTGCTTCTGGGGCTTCTGCGAGGTGCTGCCCGACCGCGTGAGCGTCCTGGCCGAGCTGGGCGAGCGCGCGGAGGACATCGACGTCGGCCGCGCGGAAGGAGCGAAACAGCGGGCGGCGGAGCGCATGAAGTCCCTCCGGGACGAAGCGGGTTACGAGGAGGCGCACGTGGCCTACGTCCGCGCCGTCACGCGCCTGGCGGTGGCCGGGCGCCACCGGGGCTAGACGGGACTGCTGGGACAGGTTCGCACCCTCTTCCGCCACCGGCTCCTCATCCGCAGCCTGGTGGGGAGGGAGCTGAAGGCGCGCTACCGGGGCAGCGTGCTGGGGTTCTTCTGGAGCTTCGTCAACCCCCTGCTCCAGCTCCTCACCTACGGCCTGGTGTTCACCGTCATCCTCCCCGTGCGCCACCCGCCAGAGATGGAGCCGTACCTGCTCTTCTTCTTCTGCGGAATCCTGCCCTGGACCTGGTTCCAGACGTCGCTGGTGGAGTCCTCGGGGTCACTCATCGCCGGGGGGAACCTCATCAAGAAGGTGCTCTTTCCGGCGGAGGTGCTGCCGGTGGTGACGGTTCTCGGCAACCTGGCGCACTTCCTGCTCGGGCTGCCGGTCCTGCTCGTGTTCCTGCTGGTGGACGGGCGGTTCTCCCCCAGCCTGCTCCTGCTGCCCCTGCCGATCCTCGTGCAGCTCGTCTTCACCCTCGGCCTGGCCCTGCTGGTGGCCGCCCTCACCGTGCACTTCCGCGACCTGCAGAACATCCTCGGCCACTTGCTGCACCTGTGGTTCTTCGCCTCTCCGGTGCTCTACTACTACGGGGCCGTCACCGGGAAGGCCAAGCTGCTCCTGCGGCTCAATCCGATGAGCCACCT
>JAKEEX010000533.1 GCA_022616315.1 Myxococcaceae bacterium | reverse complement strand
TCCACGGCCGACTCCAGTCCACGGGGCTGGGCGCCTTCCAGAAGGTGTCCCTCGAGCTGAGCGCCCACCGCCAGGGGGACGTGACGGACCGCTTCCGCGTGAGCGGCGACAGGCTGGAGCGGGACGCCGTGGACGTGTGGACGTACGGTCTACGTGCCGAGGCAGAGGTGCCGCGCCTGGCGGTCCTCCCGGGCGCGCCAACGCCGCTCTTCGGTGCGGAGCTCTTCCACGACAGGGTGGACGGCACCGGCTCCGAGCGCCGTCCGCTCTCGGGAGGTGGGGACTTCACTCCCGTGCCCGAGGATGCGCGCTACCCGGGCACGCCCACGTCCCTGGCGGCGGGCGTCTTCGGACTCCTGGCGAGCGACGAGCGCGAGGCCTTCTCGTACCACGCCGGCGCCCGCCTTCAGCTGAACCGGACGCGCTTGCCGGAGGACTCGCGGCTTCACGACACGTTCGCGGACTCGGCCCTCCCGCCACCGGTGCTGCCGGCCGCTACCGTCGACGCAATGGGCGTCGCCGCGGAGGTGGGCGTGCGGCACAACGTGCTGCAGGGACTATCCCTGATGCTCAACCTCGGCAGCGGCTTCCGTGCGCCCAACGTGGACGACTACCTGCGCATGGGCACCGAGGGCATCGGCTTCCTCATGCCCAACCGCAGCTTGAGGCCCGAGCAGTCCTACACCGCGGAGGTGGGAGGCCGCCTCGCGCTCGAGGCCGTTCAGGCGCAGCTGTTCTACGCATACACGGTCATCCCGGGGCTGGTGGGCAACAACCTCGCCGCGCTCGACGGGGAGACGCACACCCCGGACGGTCTGCCCTACCTCACACGGCAGAACCGCGAGGTGGCGCGCATCCACTCCCTCGAGGCGGCGGCGTCCGTGCGCGTCCTCCCGTCGCTGACGCTCGCGGGCCACGCGACGTGGACCCACACACGTCAGCGGAGGGCGGACCTGACGCAGCCCGGTGTGCCCTTCGTCACCGAGCCCCTCGCGCGCACGCCGCCGTTGAACGGCCTCTTGCGTGCCACGTGGGAGCCCACCGACACCGTCTTCGCCGAGGCCGGATTGCGCTGGGCGCTCGCGCAAGAAGAGCTGTCCGCGTACGACCGTGAGGACCCGCGCATCTGCTCGGAGGCACCGGGATGCACGGGGACGCCGGGCTGGAGCGCGGTGCAGCTGCGCGGGGGCTGGCGCATCTCACGCCATTTCTCCGCGGCGCTCACGCTGCAGAACCTGCTCGATGCGACGTACCGCAGCCACGGCTCCGGTGTGGACGAGCCGGGCCGCTCCGCCATCCTCTCCCTCGAGGCCTCGCGGTGATGCTGCGCAACCCGCTCGTGCTCGTCGCTGCGATGGCTCTCACGTTGGCCGGCTGTGCCGCGGGGCTCGGAGAGCCGTGCAGCGCGGAGGTGTCCTGCCCCGAAGGCCTCCACTGCAGCTTCCCCGAGGTGGAGGGCGCCCCGGCCGCCACCGGTGTCTGCGACTACGCACTTCGCCAGGAGGGAGAGGCGTGCACGGTCGCCAACGAGTGCGAGGAGTCGCTCACGTGCTCCAACCACTTCACGCCGGGTGTCCGCTACGGCACCTGCACGCCGCGCCTCGTGGACGGGAGCGCGTGCTCCGCGGACCGTGACTGCCTGAGTGGGCACTGCGAGGGCACCTCGGGCGAGGCCGCGGACGGCGTCTGCAGCCCGGCGAGCTGATTGCGCTGATCGGTCGCACAGCCCCCTCACCCTGTCCCTCTTCCAGGGGGAGTGGGGAGGTCCTCACCCCGGGCGGCCGTCCATGAGAGAAAGCGCACGCAGCCACGCGTTCTCCGTACGGTGGGCGGACCTCGTGACGGAACCTACTCTCCTCGTCCAGCAGCACCGGGGGCGGGACGGGGGGGACGATGGGGCCAGCGCATCACGAGACAGGCTGCTGCGCGCGCCCTCGCTTCCCCCTCGCCGGTGACGGCACTTCCCCCACCCCTTCCTCCATCCGTCAGCATTCGACCGCAGGCCTCCCCCAGCCAGCGCGGTGTCAAGGGCTTGCCGTCCGCATGCCTCGGCCTCCCATTGGAGCGCCGGGGCTGGGCGTGCGGCAGGGACGCAGTGCGCTCAACTCAGGAGGGCAGTTCATGGCCAGGCTCAGGATGTTCCGGACATCGGTCTTCACGTTGGCGTTCGCTTCCGCACTCTCGCTCGGATGTGGAAGGGGGAGCGGCGCGCCGGAGCCAGCAGAAGGGGAGTTGGAGGAGGCTCCAGCCGTCGGTGTCAGCTGGTCCAACGACGACGGCAAGGACAACGACGACAACGGCAAGGACAACGACGACAACGGCAAGGACAACGACGACGACGGCAAGGACGACAACAACTCCTGCGACGACAATCGCCTGGGGGCGCGCTGGTTCAACGACGACTGCAAGGACAACGACGACGGGGATGACGACGGGAAGGACGACGACGACGACGACGACGTCTGCGACGACAAGCGCCTGGGGGCGCGCTGGTTCAACGACGACGACGATGACGACGACAAGGACGACGAGGACGACTTCTGCAAGAACGGCAACGGCGGTGGCGGCGGCCAGGAGAAGGTGAGCATCTGCCACGTCCCACCGGGCAACCCGGACAACGCGCACATCATCACCATCGGGAAGCCCGCGGTCTGCGCGCACCTGGACAACCACGAAGGCGACTTCGTCATCAAGTGCGACCCGAAGAAGAACCACTGCCCGAACGAGTGCGACAAGTGCGGGCCCCGCGACGACGATGACGACGATGACGACGACGACGATGATGACGACCACGACGACGACGACAATCACCGGAAGGACTAGCGCCGTCGCGTGAAGGACACCGGCTCGGGACCGCAGCAACCTGCGGTCCTCGTTGCCGTGGCTGCCGGTCTCTGCTCACTGGTCGGCAGCCGGACGTGTTCGCCGTTCGCCTTGCGGGCGGGCAAGGGCCTGCCCAACTCTGGGGAACTCAACCAGGAGCGGAGGACGGCGGACCCTGGCCACGCCGCCTTCGCTCCGGAGGCGACACTCGGTGGGTTCCTACCGGTTGGTGCGGAAGATTGCCTGCGGCGGCATGGCCGAGGTGTACCTGGCGAAGGCGGTGGGTGCGCAGGGCTTCGAGAAGCCGGTGGCGGTGAAGCGGGTGCTGCCGCACATCGCGCAGGAGCCGCGCTTCCTGGAGCTCTTCCTCAGAGAGGCCCGCCTCACCTGTGCACTGCAGCACGCCAATGTCGTGCAGGTGTTCGACCTGGGCCTGTCCGCGGGCCAGCCCTACATGGTGCTGGAGTTCGTGGACGGCGAGAACCTGCGCACCCTCCTCAAGGCGGCGAAGAAGCAGGAGCGGCCCTTTCCCCTGAAGGAGGCGCTCTTCATCGTGCAGCAGGTGGCGGAGGGGCTCGCCTACGCGCACGAGCGCTGCGACGCACAAGGGGAGCCGCTGTACGTCATCCACCGCGACATCAACCCCGCCAACGTCATGGTGTCCTCGAGCGGAGAGGTGAAGCTCGCGGACTTCGGCATCGCCAAGGCGACGGACTTCAACACCGAGACGCAGGTGGGCGTGGTGAAGGGGAAGGCGGGCTACCTCGCGCCGGAGCAGGTGGCGGGGCGCATGGCGGACCAGAGGAGCGACCTGTTCCTCATGGGGCTCCTGCTCTTCGAGCTGCTCGCGGGCAAGCCGCTGTTCGACGGGGCGAACTTCTTCCAGTCGTTGCAGGACCTGCGCGCCTTCGACCCCTCGAAGCTTCCGCCTCTGCCCGGCGCGCCGGAGTCCATCCTGCGACTGCTCGCGCGCGCGCTCGAGCCGAGGCCGGAGGCGCGCTTCCAGCGAGCAAGAGAGCTGGCGGACGCGCTCCAGGGTTTCCTCTTCGAGGAGCGCATGCGCGTGGGGCCCAGCGACGTCGCCGCGCTCTTCGCCCGCGTGCTTCCGGAGCGCACGTCTCCGCTGGCAGGTCTCCACGAGGCGAAGGGCGAGGACATCCGGCTGGACACGCCCGTCACCCCGGCGGCGGTGGTGCGGCCCGCACCCTCGACCCAGGCGGTGTCCTCCGGCACGAGCGCCGCTGCGCGCCCACCGACACTCCTGCCTCGCGCGGTGGTGGAGCGGGTCCGTGCTCCTGACACTGCCACGCCCTCCAGCGCGCGGGCGCTTCCGCCGGGCGTCGCACGTGGCAAGGGCGCCAAGCAGAAGCTCGGAGAGCTGCTGGTGGCGCGCGGGCTGGTGTCCGTGACGCACATCAGGGGCGCGCTCGAGCAACAGAAGCGTCGCGGAGGCCGGCTGGGCGAGCTGCTCGTGGCCCAGGGGATGCTCGGGGAGGATGACCTGGTGCGCTGCCTGGGCGAGCAGCTCGGCCTGCCCTTCGCGACGGTCGAGCAGCTGCGCTCCATCCCAAGGCCGGGGAAGGAGGTGCTCGCGCTGGTGCCCTTCGAGAAGGCCAAGCGCCACGGCGCGGTCCCGCTCTGGGTGCACCGCCGCGAGGTGTACGTCGCGCTGCAGGATCCGCTCGACCTGGCCAGGCTCGACGAGCTCAAGTTCATTGCCGGAATGGCGGTGCGGGGCGTGCTGGTGGGCGAGACCGGCCTGAGGCAGACGCTGCGCCGCTTCTACCTGGGCGAGGAGCCCATCGAGGCCGCGTGGGTGGACGAGGACTTCTCCGAGGAGGCGGTCCCCCTCGCGAGTGGGACGCTGCTCGAGGAGGGGATGACCCACGCGGGCGAGCAGAGCTTCAGCGAGGATGCGCTCACGGGCGTGACGCAGAAGCCACCTGTGTTGTCCCCACTTCCCTGGCGTGAGGTGCTGGTGGTGTCCGACGGGCGCGAGCAGCGCGAGGCCGCGGTGCGCCTGCTCTCCCGGAGCGGCGTGAAGGCCACGGCGGTGGGCCCCTCGGATGCGGTGGGACAGCTCGCGCGCGGCGTCTTCCAGCTGGTGCTGCTCGAGCGGGAGTCGGGAGGTGCGCTGCTGCCCGCGCTGCGTCAGGCAGCGCCCAGGGTGCCGGTGCGGCTGGTGTCCTCCTTCGCGGAGGCCCTCGCCGGCGAGGGAGGTCCCGCGGAGGAGGCCGCGCGGCTCGCGACGCAGGTGCTGGAGGGCGCGCTGGGGATGCTCGGCGGCGCAGGCACCCAGGGTGCGGCGCTCGGGCGTCTTGCGGGACGCGTCGCGCGCAGGCTGGGGGCCTCGTCGGGTGAGGCAGAGCAGGCCGCGGTGGCTGCCAGCGCACTGGTGCTCGCGTCACGTGCCGAGGGCGCCGAGCGCTACTCGCCGCCGTCAGCCCCGGCGCTCCGGGCCCTGCTCGGCGCGGAGTGCGCCGAGCTGGAGGATGTGGTGGTGTCCTGCTGCGGCAATGCGTCTTCGGCACCGCGCACCACACGCGCCGCGGCGGTGGCGTGTGCGTCACACCTCCTCGTCGCAGCCGGGACCGTCACGCCCACGAAGGACGTCGCTGCGCAGGCACTCCGTGTGCTGCGACAGGAAGCAGTGCTCCCCAGGGAGGGCGTGGAGGCGCTCGCCGCCGCGCTCGCGATGGGTGGCGCCACCACGACAGCAGGTGCACGCGTGGTGGTGGTGATGGAGAGGAGCACGAACGCCGCCGCTCTCCAGGCGCGTCTGCTCACAGAGGGGCTGCAGGTGCTGCTCGCGGAGAGCGCGGCGGCGGCGCACGAGACGCTTGCGCGCGGCGCGGAGGCGCTCGTCGTGTCCACCGGGCTGCCCGGCCTGGACGCGCTCTCCCTGACGCGCCAGGTGCGCGCACGCAGCGCGCTGCCGGTCTTCCTCGTCACCCCGCGCGAGGACGCGGCCGCGTGTGCCGCGGGACTCCAGGCGGGGGCCGATGACGTGGTGAGCCGCGCACTGCCCGCGGAGGTACTCGCCACCAAGCTGCGCCGCGCGCTCACTCAGCGCGGCTCGTGAGGCGCCGAGGGGAGAGCCACGGGACACGGCGCGCAAGTTCCCCTGTAGCCAGACCGGCGTGGTGTGCGTGGGCACCACGACGCCCGAAGGCGCGCCACTAGCCACCCCAACATCGGGGTCGAAGTGAACCGCATGGCGCTAAGCGGCCCGGTCAGCCCCGCGGCCGCCAACTCTGCGAGACCTGCCCCCTTCGAGGAGCCTTGGGCGTTGCTGATCACCTGACACTCCAAGGTACCGTCGCTCGTTCGTCTGTTGACCAGGCGAGCAGGATGGAGTGGAGAGGCTTGTCCGCAGGGCGCCACCGCGGATGGACCAGGCGGCAATGGGAAACGCTTCGGCCAAAGGAACGCCGGCATTCATCTGAGCGTGGGAGGGGTGCTAGGGCATGTGTGCAAGCCGCCTCGTATTTCGCGCGTCGCTCGGAATCCTCCTTTGTGTCGGAGGCGAGGCCGCTTCCGCGATGATTTGCATAGAGAATGCAACTGCCTATCGCGACAAGGATGGCGACGGTTACGGCTCAACCGCCAATGGCACTGCGTTGGCCTGCCTTTCACCTTTCTCAGTCCCTTCCGGCTACACGCTCGACAATTCGGACTGCAATGACAACAGCGCGGCCATCAAGCCAGGCGCCACTGAGGTGTGCGAAGGCGTCGACAACGATTGCGACGGCCAGGTAGACGAGGGAGTGAAGTCCACTTTCTACCGCGATTTCGACAGCGACACCTACGGCTCCACCGTTAATGGAACGACGCAGGCTTGCAGCGCGCCGGGTGGTTACGTCGGCAGCAACTCGGACTGCAACGACAACAACGCTTCGGTGAAGCCCGGCGTCTACAAGACGTGCGGCGTCGGCCCATGCTTCAGGAGCGTGCTCGCGTGCAACGGCCTGGTGGAGCAGATGTGCTCTCCGGGGGCAGCAACAGCGGAGGTTTGCGATGGCGTCGACAACGATTGTGACGGCCAGGCGGACGACTCGCTCGTGCGCAGCTGCTACGACGGTCCTTCAGCGACGGCTGGAGTGGGCGAGTGCACCGCTGGGACGCAGACGTGCACCGCCGGCACATGGGGGGCCTGCTCGGGACAGGTGCTTCCACGGGCGGAACAGTGTGACGTCAAGGACACAGACTGCGACGGTTCCCTCAACAACTTGCCGCAGCTGACGTGCGGCACGGGCCCATGTGCGCGGACTGCGCCCGCGTGCAAGTTGGAGTGTTGGTATGACCAATTTGGAAATTACAGATGTGTCTGGGACGACAATCTCTGCATGCCAGGAACGCCTGTAAACGAGGTGTGCAACGGAGCCGACGACGACTGCGATGGCAACACCGACGATGGAGTCCTGCTGACGTTTTACAGTG
>JAKEEX010000532.1 GCA_022616315.1 Myxococcaceae bacterium | reverse complement strand
GTCCACCTGCTGCGCGTCCAGACGGGTACCGCCCCAGCTCCCGGAGCGCAGGTGGAGCCGCAGGGAGCGGAGGCCACGCCGCTGCGCGCCTCTCCGGAGACGCTGGTGGTCGCCGGCACCACCGTCCACCTCTGACCTTCCCCCTCTGCCGGAGGGCCTCATGTCCGACCTCATCCTCGTCGCAGTCACCGTCGTCTTCTTCGCCGTGTCCGCAGCCTACGTCCACGCTTGCGAGCGGCTCTGAAAGGCCCCCCACTCCCATGAGCTTCGACTACCTCGCCGGCGCCGCCGTCTCGGTGCTGCTGGCCGTCTACCTCGTCTACGCGCTGCTGCGTCCGGAGCGCTTCTAGCCATGACCGCCATCGGCTGGGCGCAAGTCGCCCTCTTCTCTCTCATCATCCTGGCCCTCACCAAACCCCTCGGGAACTACATGTTCCGCGTCTTCGAGGGGGAGCAGCAGCCGCTGCCCCGCGTCTTCGGACCGGTGGAGCGCCTCCTGCTGCGCCTCACCGGCGCCGAGACGAAGCGCGAGCAGACGTGGGGCGCGTACACGCTCTCGATGCTGGCCTTCAGCCTCCTCGGGGTGCTCATCACCTACGCCATCCAGCGGCTGCAGGGCGTGCTGCCCTTCAACCCGCAGGGCTTCGGCGCGGTGGGCGGGGAGCTCGCCTTCAACACCGCCGCGAGCTTCACCACCAACACCAACTGGCAGTCCTACGGCGGTGAGACGACGATGTCGTACTTCAGCCAGATGGTGGGGCTGACCTGGCACAACTTCGTGTCCGCCGCGACGGGCATCGGGGTGGCGCTGGCGCTCTCGCGCGGCCTCACCCGCAAGCCCGGACCCGAGGGGACGAAGACGCTGGGCAACTTCTGGGTGGACCTCATCCGCGGCACCCTCTACGTGCTGCTGCCCATCTGCGTGGTCTACGCGCTCTTCCTCATCAGCCAGGGAGTGCTGCAGAACTTCCTTCCCTACCAGGTGGTGACCACGCTGGAGGGCGCGAAGCAGACGCTCGCCATGGGCCCGGTGGCCTCCCAGGAGGCCATCAAGATGCTGGGCACCAACGGCGGCGGCTTCTTCAACGCCAACAGCGCCCACCCGTTCGAGAACCC
>JAKEEX010000057.1 GCA_022616315.1 Myxococcaceae bacterium | reverse complement strand
TGCTCGCCGCGCTCGCCGGGGCGCTCGCGCTCGCGGTCTCCTTCGGCGAGCAGCCGCTGTCGCTCGCCCGGGCGCTCCAGGAGCCCGACTCACTCGATGCGACGCTCTTCTGGAGGCTCCGACTTCCGCGGGCCGCGCTGGGGGCGCTGGTGGGTGCGGCCCTCGCGGGCTCCGGAAGCGCGCTGCAGGCGCTCCTGCGCAACCCCCTGGCGGACCCCTTCATCCTGGGCGTCTCCGGTGGGGCGGCGCTCGGCGCGACGCTGGCGCTCGCGCTCGGGGCCTCGGTGGTGGCGGACGTCCTGCCGCTCCTCCCGGGGGGCCTCGGCGCGCTGTCCGCTCCGAGCCTCCTGGCCTTCGTCGGAGCTGCGGCGGCCACGTTGCTGGTGGTCGCGGCGAGCCGGCTCGCCGGCAGGGGCGGGCCTCACACAGCGCTCCTCACGGGCGTCATCTTCAATGCCTTCGCCGCGGCCGCCATCACCCTCCTCAAGACGCTGAGCGCGCCGGAGAAGATGGGGGACATCCTCTACTGGCTCGCGGGGACGCTCGGTTACGAGCGCACCGGGACGCTGGTGCTCGCCGCGTGTGCGCAGGTGCTGGCGCTCGGTGTGCTGGTGGTGCTCTCCGGACGACTCAACCTCCTCTCACTCGGGGACGAGGATGCGGCCTCGCTGGGCGTCCGGGTGGCGCGCACCCGGTTGATGCTCCTGCTGGCCGCCTCCGTGAGCGTGGCCGGGGCCGTGGCGCTCAGTGGGCTCATCGGCTTCGTCGGGCTGGTGGTGCCGCACGTGCTGAGGCTGCTGCTCGGGCCGGACCAGAGGCTCCTGCTCCCGGCGAGCATCCTCGGAGGTGCGGCGTTCCTCGTGCTCGCGGACCTGGCTGCTCGCCTGCTCTCACCGTCCGTGGGCGCGGAGCTTCCGGTGGGCGTGCTCACGGCCTTGATGGGTGGGCCGTTCTTCCTGTTGCTGCTCTATCGGCGCAGTCCTGCCACGGCGCTGTGAAAGTGGAGGGTGGATGCACGGCCCCCTCACCCTGTCCCACTCCCAGCGGGAGAGGAGGGAAACGGGCGTCACTGAGACGACAGAGACTGGCTGCGCGGAACACGGTAGGAACGCGCCCGACCGTGGCCCCCTCCGCCCCCACCTCCTGGACTCGCCGACTCTGGCCGCTGGCGGCGTTCCAGTTCGCCTTCATCGCCGGCGCGACGCAGCTGAAGACGGCTGCCATCGCGCTGGTGCTGTCGCGCTTCGAGTCCGTGGCACTGCCCTACCTCTACCTCGCGGGCGCGGTGCTGGTGGCGGTGCTCACGGCGTGGCCACGGTACGAGCCCGAGGCCCGCTCCGAGTCACCCACGGTCCTCACCGCGCTCGGCGCCGCGTGTGCGCTGGTGCTCGCCGCAGGCGTGTCCGCGGGGATGGGCGCGGCCGTGCTCGCGCTGTACCTCCTTGCCGAGGTGGGCACCACGTTCGTCTCCATCCGCTTCTGGTCCAGGGCGGGGGCGGCGTTCGACGCACGCGAGTCACGTCGTGCCTTCACCGTCCTCAACGGCCTGGGGATGGGAGGCGGCATGGCCGGCGGCCTCCTCATGCACCTGCTCGCCGAGCCGCTCGGGACGGTGGCCCTCCTCGTGAGCGGAGGACTGATGC
Source organism: Myxococcaceae bacterium (assembly GCA_022616315.1). Lineage (GTDB taxonomy): Bacteria > Myxococcota > Myxococcia > Myxococcales > Myxococcaceae > JAKEEX01. Next base: position 8,437 of record JAKEEX010000057.1, on the reverse strand, counting down.
TGGCCGCGGCGGCGCTGCTGTTCCGCTTCCACCGCGGTCCACTCCCGGCCCCGCGTCCACGTCATGCCCGCAAGCCGGACTCGCCGCCGGGGACGGTGGTGGGCCAGCCCTACCCGCGGATGCTCGCGCTCGTGGTGCTGGTGCTCTCCGTCCTCTCCGCCTTCGCGGACTACCTCTTCCGGCTCCGCGCCGAGGGGACGCTGGGCGAGGACCAGCTGGCGGCGCTCTTCGGCACGCTGCAGATCTGGCTCGGCCTCCTCTGCGTGGTCTTCCAGCTCCTGGTGGCCGAGCGTCTGCTCGCGCGCCTCGGGGTGCTGCGCTACCTGGCGCTGGTCCCCGCCGTGCTGGGCCCGCTCGCGGTGGCGGCGCTGCTGACGCCGGGGCTGTGGCCTGCCTACCTGCTGCGCCTGGTGGACACCGCGGTGAGCTACTCCATCCTGCCGGTGGGCATGCAGCTGCTCTATGCCGCGCTGCCCGGGGACTCGAGAGACGGCGTGCGCGGGGCGCTGGATGGGCTGGTGCGCAAGCTGGGACTGGCAGTGGCGGCGCTGCTGCTCATCCTCGCCGGGCGCTCGGCGACCGCGAGCGGCATGGCCGTCGCGGTCGTGGCGCTGTGCGGGCTGGTCGGGGTGCTGCTGCTGCGGCTCAGGCCTGCCTACCTCTCTGCACTCGGCACGCAGGTGGGCGCCGCGCTGGATGCCGAGGAGGCGGGGACGCACGAGGTGGACCTGCGCCTCCTGACGCAGGCCCTCCGCTCGGACGTGCCGGAGCGCGTCCTGCGAGCCGTGTCCGTCATGGAGATGCGCGGGCTGCCCTTGCGCCGCCACCTCCCGGCGCTGCTCGCGCACGCAGCACCGGTGGTTCGCGAGCGCGGCGTGGCCCTGGCGCTCGAGCTCGGCGCGCGGGAGGTCGCGTCCACCCTGGAGCGCTTCGTGGCCACCGGCCCACCGTCCCTCCGCGTCCGGTCCGCGTGGGCGCTCGGAGAGCTGGCACCGCAGCGGGCCGCGCGCATCCTCCCGCCGCTCTTGGCATCTCCCGAGCTGGCGCTGCGCTGCGCGGCCATCGGGGCGCTCCTGCGCACCCGGCGCCGGGCGGATGCCCACGAGGCACTGCAGGAGCTCGTCGCCCACGGGCTCGAGGCACCCGCAGAGGAGCGGTGCGAGGTGGCGCAGCTCCTCGGACGCCTGAAGGACGAGCGCTACGCACCGCTGCTGGCGCGCTTCCTCTCGGATGGGGACGGAGCGGTGCGCAGGGCGGCGGTGGTGGCGGTGGGAGTGGGCGGCTACGGGCAGCTGGCGGCCCGACTGCTCGGGTCCCTCACGGTGCGCGAGGAGCGCCGCATCGCACGGGAGGCGCTCATCGCCCTGGGGGACCGGGTGACCCCACTGCTCGAGCAGTCTCTCGACGACCGCTCCCTCCCGCTCGGCCTGCGTCTGGAGCTGCCGCGCGTCCTGCGCTCCATCGGCACGCAGGCGGCGATGGAGACGCTCCTCTTCTCCAATGCGCGTGACGACGCACGGCTCCACATCCGCATCGGTAGGGCCCTCTCGCGCCTTCGGGAGGAGTACCCCGAGCACCCGGTGGACGAGACGCACGTGCGCAGGGCGCTCGCCCGCTGGCGCGACGTCTATCACCCGCTGGTCGGGGCCTTCCGGGACCTGCGCGCGGGCCTGGGTGACACCTCGCTGCTCACGCGCGCCGTGGGGGACCGCCTGGACCAGGCGCTCGAGCTCTCCTTCACGTTGCTCGGGATGCTCTACCCTCCGCAAGCACTGCGCCGCATCCACCAGCACCTCGTGGGCGAGGATGCGCACCGGCGTGCGTATGCACTCGAGCTGCTGGAGAACCTGGTGACCGAGGAGGACCGGGCGCTGGTGATGGAGCAGGTGGAGGCACATCCCCGGCTGCTCCCGCCCCTCGCGCCCGGACGCGTGAAGGACCACCTGGCGAGGCTGGCGCTCGGTGAGGACGTGGTGCTCCGCGCCTGTGCGCGACACGTGGCAGCGGAGGTGGGACTCGGGCCCTTTCCGCGAAAGGAAGGCGACATGGCGGATGCAACGGTGGAGCGGATGTTCCTGCTGCAGGAGGTGGGGATCTTCTCGCAGGCGGACGTGGACGACGTGGCGGCCCTCGCCGCCGTGGCCCACGAGCTGCGCTTCGCGGCGGGAGAGCGCGTCTACAGCCAGGGGGACCCGGGGGATGCGCTCTACGTCATCGTGAAGGGCTCGGTGGACGCCGTCCGGAATGGGGCCCACGTGCTCCGCATGGGCGCGGGCCAGGCCTTTGGGGACGTGAGCCTCCTCGACGGTGCCCCGAGGCCCAGTGACATCATCGCGGTGCAGGACACGCGGGTGCTCGTCATCGACCGGCGTGACTTCCTCGACCTGCTGGCGGACCGTCCCGAGCTGCTCACCGGCCTCTTCCGCTACCTCAGCCAGCAGCTGCGGGCCGTCATCGAGCAGCCCGGGAAGCGCACGGGCGAGTTCCTCGCGGTGGGTTGAGGGCGTGATGACGGTGCTGGAGGCCAGGGCGCTCGCCGTCGGCTACGACGGGAGGACCGTGCTCGGTGGGGTGGAGCTCACGGTGGCGCCGCGCGAGCGGTGGGTGGTGCTCGGCCCGAATGGTGCGGGCAAGAGCACGCTGGTGCGCACGCTGCTCGGGCTCCAGGCGCCCACCGCGGGCGAGGTGCGGCTCGGAGGGCGTCCGCTCGCGGCATGGGACCGGCGGGATCTCGCGCGCGAGGTCGCGTGGGTGCCGCAGCGTTTCGAGCCGCTCGAGGGCTTCACCGGACTCGAGCTCGTCCTGATGGGGCGCAGCCCGCACCTGGGCCTGCTCGGCCTGCCGTCGGAGCGGGACGAGGAGCGTGCGCGAGCGGCGCTCGCCGAGGTGGACGCACTGCACCTGGCGGGTCGGCTCGCGACGCAGCTGTCCGGTGGGGAGCAGCGGCTTTTGCTCCTGGCGAGGGCGCTGGTGCAGGAGCCGGCGCTGCTGTTGCTCGACGAGCCCACGGCGTTCCTCGACCTGCGGCACCAGGTGGAGACGCTCACGCGGGTGCGTGAACGGGCAGAGCAGGGGCTCGCGGCGCTGGCGGTGCTCCACGACATCAACCTCGCGCGGCTCTTCGCCACGCACGTGCTGATGGTGCGGGAGGGGAGGGTGCTCGCGCAGGGCCCGGTGGAGGAGGTGCTCCGCGAGGAGACGCTCTCCGCGCTCTATGGCGTGCCCATGGTGTGTGCCCACACCCCGGACGGTGCGCCGGTCTTCGCCCCCCGGAGTGCCGCATGAGGCTGCGCGGGCGCGACGCGTGGGCGCTCGGGGTGTCACTGGCGCTGCACGCGGCGGCGCTCGGTGGAGTGTTGCTCGCGCGGGGAAGTCCACGCGCGGAGGAGACGCCGGCGCCGGAGGCGAGCGCCACGGCTGTCATGGGCGAGATCGTGTCCGTCACTGTCGTGGACACTCATCTTGAACTACCCCGGGAAGCTTCCCGCAACGCTCCCCGCGAAGTTCCCACACGAGTGGCAGGGCAAAAGGGAGATGATTCCCTGACGGCCACTCCCGATTCGCGAGGACCGCTGGAACGCGATGATTCGCGTCCCGTGCACGACTCCGCGTCTGCGTCGCAGCAGGAGTTGGGTGCCGCTGCACTGCCAGCAGAGCTGACTGGGGCATCGGCTGAGGTGAAGCCGGGTGGAGCAGGGGGTTCACCCGAGCAGGAGGGGCGGGTGACACAACCCCCTCACCCCGTCCCTCTCCCAGGGGGAGAGGGGAAGGGCGAGGGCGTGGTGCCCGCAGCGCTCATCGCGCGGCTCGAGGAGGCTGCGCGTCGTTGCTACCCACCTGCCGCCCGACGCTTCCGGCTGCGCGGCGAGGCCACGGTGCGCTTCTGCGCCACGCCAGAGGGCACTGCGGCGCAGGTCGCGCTGGTGCGCGCAACCGGAGCGCCGCTGCTCGACTCCGCGGCTGTCGGCTGCGTGGTGCCAGGCGCAGAGCCGCTCCCGGTCACCCAGGGGTGCTACCGCGTCCCGGTGCGCTTCGACGCAGCCCGGTGAACGAGGCCGAGGCCGGTCCCTCGCATTCAGAGAGCTCGCGCCCTACTGCCCCCCGCCCACCTCCCGCTGCGTGTCCATCGAGGGGACGTGGACGGAGCCGGGCTGGATGCCGCGCCCCACGGGCTGGGACTCCTCGCGAGCGGAAGGCAACGTGATGACCGGCTCGGGGCCCACGTAGTCCGAGCGCCCCACACCGCCGAACAGCGGGCCGTCCGGGGGTGCGCCGGTGCCCACCACTTCGCCCGAGCCGCCCGGGCCTCGCGGAATGCCTGCCATGCCCGCGCCGCCCACGCCCGTCTGAGGCACCCAGCGCGGACCTGCGGCGGGAGCGGGCGGGTTCCACTGCTCCGCGCGCGCCACGTCGAGCATCTCGCCCCGACCCCCACTCGCCACGTCGCGGCGGTCACGCTCCGGCCTGCACGCGCCGAGGGCCAGAGCGACTCCAGCGAGTGCCCCCACCCACACCCATCGTCCGAAGCGTGCGTCCATGTCGTCTCTCCCGGTCCCCCGCGCCGGAGCACCGCGCAGCAGCGGGCGAACGGCGCGTTCGTCGCGGGAAGCTAGGCACTCACCCTCGAGGCGGCCTCTGTAGGGACGCTCGCCTGCTCCCTGGGTCTGTGCGATGGGTTGACAGGTCACCGTCCACGCACGCGAAGCTTCGGAGCATGTCGCTTCCCGTCCTCGCGTTGACAGTCATCGTGGTGCTCGGTCTGGGCTACCGCTTCTACGGGCGCTGGGTGGCGCGTCAGCTGCAACTGGACCCCGATGTGAAGACGCCCGCCGAGCGTCACCGCGACGGCGTGGACTTCGTCCCGACCAAGCCCTTCTACCTCCTGGGTCAGCACTTCAGCGCCATCGCCGCGGCGGGCCCCATCGCAGGGCCCATCATGGCGGGCCAGCAGTTCGGCTGGCTTCCGGCGCTCCTGTGGATTGGCCTGGGCGTCGTCTTCATCGGCGCGGTGCACGACATGTCCACGCTCGTGGCGAGCGTGCGCCACGAGGGCCGCTCCATCGCCGAGGTGGTGAAGGGCGTCCTGGGTCCGCGCGCCGGCGTGGTGATGCTGGCCTTCATCTGGCTGGCGCTCATCTACGTCATCGTCGCCTTCGCGGACGTCACGGCCTCCACCTTCGTCAGCGGAGACGCCGAGGTGAAGGGGCTGGCCTTCCGCTTCAACCCGGGCGGGGCGGTGGCGGCGGCCTCCACCATGTACCTGGGACTCGCCCTCCTCATGGGCCTCGTGGACCGCTTCCTCAAGCCGCCGCTGTGGCTGCAGACGCTCATCTTCGTCCCGGCCACCCTGGGCGCCGTGTGGCTGGGCACGCAGGTGTCGCACGTGCTGGTGCTGGACCAGCGCACCTGGACGCTGCTCATCCTCGGCTACTGCTTCGTCGCCTCGCTCGTGCCAGTGTGGACCCTGCTGCAGCCGCGCGGGTACCTGGGCGGCTTCATCCTCTACGCGGCGCTCGCCATCGGCGTGGTGGGCATCTTCTTCGGCGGCTTCAGCGTGGAGCAGCCCGCCTTCAAGGGCTTCCAGGTGCCGGGCCCTGCGGGAAGCCTCTTCCCCTTCCTCTTCGTCACCATCGCGTGCGGCGCCTGCTCGGGCTTCCATGGGCTCGTGTGCTCGGGCACCACGTCCAAGCAGATTGCGCGCGAGACGCACTGCACGCCCGTGGGCTACGGCGCCATGCTGCTCGAGGGCCTGGTGGCGGTGATTGCGCTCGCCACGGTGATGATTGCCACCCCGGCGGAGCTGTCCGGCAGGGGGCCGGGCGCGGTGTACGGCGCGGGACTGGGGCGCTTCCTCACCGCCCTCATCGGCGAGGAGCACCTGGTGTTCGCCACCACCTTCGGCGCCATGGCCTTCTCCACCTTCGTGTTCGACACGCTGGACGTGTCCACGCGGCTGGGGCGCTACATCCTGCAGGAGCTGTTCGGCGTGAAGGGGAGGGTGGCCGCGGGGCTCGCAACTGCGGTCACGTGCCTGGTGCCGCTGGGCTTCGTCTCGATGGCCGGGCCCGGCGCGTGGAGGGCCTTCTGGACGCTCTTCGGCACGAGCAACCAGCTGCTCGCAGCGCTCAGCCTCCTCGGCATCTCCGTGTGGCTCAAGCAGGCCGGGCGCGCCTACGTCTTCGCGCTGGTGCCCATGGTGGGTGTGTTCGCGGTGACGCTCACGAGCCTCGTCTTGCAGGTGGGTGAGTCCATGGCGACGGGCGCGAGCACCGTGGCGCGCGTGAACGGTGCGGTGGCGGTGGTGGAGCTGGTGCTCGCCGTGGCGCTGCTCGGCATCGGGGCGCGTGCGCTGTTCCAGCGACCTGTGCCCGCGCCGGTCACCGCGACGGCGGAGTAGAGGAGACGCTGTCGCTACTTCCGGGTTGTTCCTGAATTGCGCGTAGACTGCGCGGATCAAGACGCCGCGCGTCAACTCCGTGCGTCCATCCAGGCGCGAACACGCTGTCGCCCTCGTGTCTCAGTGAAGGGCACATTGTGTGCCCGATTCGCCAATCAGCTGTGCCAAGGTCGTGACCGGTTCGGAACTCGACGCTCGACCCCGAGTCGTCGCCGAGCACGGGGAAACTCATGACCCAGAGACTCAAGGCCGCTGCGACCCTCGCACTGGCGCTGTCCGCCTGTGCACCTGAAATTCCTTCCAATCCGGCGCCAGGCGCGCGGGTGACGGCTCGATTCGCGCCACCTGCCGTGGTCCCGACACCCAACGACCTGGCCATCGACGCCGAGACGGGCCTCGTGAACGCACCTGTGAACCCCGCCACGTCGCTGGCGGAACAGGAGTTCACGCGCGACTACCTCAATACGTTGGATGGATTCCCCACGAGCTCCACCGCCGTGGTGACCTTCAGCGGCGCGCTGGACCCGGCGAGCGTGAACGGCTCGGTGAGGGTGCTCGACGCGAGCAACGCGCTCGCATCCGTGACCGGCGCGACGGTCACCTATGTCGCCCCTGCCGAGGAGGGCGGGATCGCAACCGTGAAGGTGATGCCGCCCGCGACGGGCTGGGCGCCCGGCCACAAGTACGTGGTTGCACTCATCGGTGGCCAGAGCGGCCTGAAGGACGAGGGCGGCGAGCCCGTGTTGGGGTCCAACGTCTGGGCCCTCATCCGCTCCGCGAGCCCACTGGTGGAGTGCCCCAACAATGACCTCGCTTCGTCGGATTGCCGCGTGGTCCCCTCGGTCATCCCGGCTGTGAGCACGGACGTCTACGGCCGCGCCGCGGAGCAGCTGGCCGCCGCCAAGCAGCTCGAGAAGCTGCGCCAGGGCTACAAGCCCCTGCTCGATGCGCTCGCCGCCGGTGGCGCGGCGCGCGAGGACGTGGCGCTCCTCTGGACGTTCACTGCGACCACGATGTCGGAGGCCACGTTCGACCTGGTCAGCCGCGTCATCCCGTTCCCCAACAGCCTGGCGACGAACCCGGCGACGGGGAAGGTGCTCCTCCCGTGCCCGGCGAATGACCTGAGCTGCGCAACCGCGCCCACCACGCTGGCTGGGAAGCTGACCCAGGGGCTCAACACGCTGGACGGCTTCTCCACCACGGCGCCGCTCGTCTCGGAGAACAGCGTGACGCGTGGGGCGCTGAGCGTCGGCGAGCTGGACCCCGACTCGCTGCAGCTGGGGACCGGCGTCCTCAATCTCACGCTTGGTGGGACGCAGCCCGCGGTGAACGCGTGCCTCAACTGCGTGGCGACCGCGGTCGAGCCGCAGGAGCTGCAGTTCGTTCCCATGTATCCGCTCGAGGAGAAGTCCACCTACCTCGCGTACATGACGCGGGAGCTGAAGAACACGGACGCGCAGGGCGTCATCGCCTCGCCGATGTTCGCCTTCGTGCGCTCGAGCGCGCCGCTGGTGGATGGGAGCGGTAAGAGCCTCGTGTCGTCCCTCAGTGACGCGCAGGCCGCCCAGCTCGAGCCGGTGCGCCTCGCGTTCAAGCCGGCCATCGACGAGCTGGTGCTCACCATGGGCATCGAGCGCAAGGACCTGGCGCAGGCCTGGGTCTTCCGGACGCAGAGCACCGTCAGCGTGCTCAAGACGCTGGCCGGGGTGCCCACGGGTCTCGGATTGGCGGGCGCACTCCCGGCCACGGCGTCGGGAGTGGCGGTGGACGCGCAGTTGACCGGCTTCTTCGCCGCGACGTTCCAGGCAGCGAACCGCGTGGCCGCGGCGTACACGGGCACCATCCGCATCCCCATGCTGCTGACCGGTCCGGGCGGGACGCTCAATCCGACGGCCCCGGCGTTCGAGAGCATCCCGTTCATCCTCACCATCCCGGCAGGCACCGCGCCGACGGACGGCTGGCCCGTGACCATCTTCGGCCATGGCCTCACCGGGAGCCGCGGGAACATGCTCGCCATCGCCAACACGCTGGCGACCGTGG
>JAKEEX010000531.1 GCA_022616315.1 Myxococcaceae bacterium | reverse complement strand
GTGGTGTGGGCTGACGAGACGCCCCTGCGCGTACTGGACGTGAAGAAGACGCGCCTGGGTTACCTCTGGACATTCCTCACCCAGAACGAGAAGGGCGAGTGGCTCATCGGCTACCGCTTCAGCATGGGGAGGGCGGGCAAGACGCCGAAGGAGGTGCTCGGCGGCACTACCGGCGCCCTCGTGGTGGACGCGTACACCGGGTACAACACCGTGCTGGTGCCCAAGGGGCGCGTGCGCGTCGGCTGCATGGCGCACGTACGCAGGAAGTTTTTCGACGCCATCTCCACCGCGCCCGAAGCCAGGGAGGCGATGGACTTCATCCTCGAGCTGTACCGGGTGGAACACGACGCCCTGAAAGCCGGAGTGGTGCGCACGGCCGCCCACCGTCAGATGCGGCAGCAACGAAGCGCCGCGGTGCTCGAGGCGATGTACGCCTGGATGGAGAAGCAGATTCCCCTGCACCCTCCCAAGGGCCCGCTGGGACGCGCCCTGGCCCACGCCCACGACAAGGCGCACTGGGAGGCCCTCGGCCGCTTCGTCCACGATGAGCGCCTGCCCCTGGACAACAACCGGAGCGAGGGCGCCCTGAGAAAGGCAGCCCTGGGCCGAAAAAATTTCCTCTTCGTCGGCCACGAGGCGGCCGGAGAAAACCTCGCCGGCCTCTACGCGCTGGTCGCCACGTGCGAGGCGAACGGCGTCAACCCCGAGGAGTACCTGGCCGACGTGCTGCTGCGCGTGCAGACGCACCCGAACTCCCGCATCAGCGAGCTGCTGCCGCAGGAGTGGAAGCGCTCCCGGGACGCCGACTCCTCCTGACCGCTCCCCGCGCGGCCGCTCCCGCCAAAGCCCCTCAGCACTCGCTCGCGGATGATCGCCGAGCACGGTCCCCGTCCGCCTTCAAGCGCCCCGGAACGGCGTCCGCCGGACGGGTACCGTCATCGCGCACGAGGAGAGCGGCCTCCAGGTGGCCGGTCTGCGGCTCGAGCACGAGGCCGAAGGGGCCTTCCGACGGCTCCTGCATCTCGCCGACTGGCGACTGCCTGTCGCGGTACTCCGGGGCCTGCCTGGGTTGGCGCAGGCCTGCATGCGAGCGACGCTGGAGGCACGGGGCGCGACGTTCCCCACGCCTGCCAGCTCGCTCAACGCAGCATGTCAGGGCCGTCAGGACCAAAAGCCGGATGCGCGGGGGCGCCCTTGCTCGCCACCGCGGTGTCCCGCTACGCCACAGGGATGTTCCTCGAACTGAAGCCGCCCCCCGCACGGCGTCGTGAGCTCGCTGGAGCGGTCCGCGCGTTCCTGGACGAGGTGGGTGCGCC
>JAKEEX010000530.1 GCA_022616315.1 Myxococcaceae bacterium | reverse complement strand
CTCAGCAGCCCTGACCGGCTCGTGGTGGACCTGTCCTCCGCGGACGCCTCCGCCATCAAGGGGCAACACAGTGGGCAGGGGCCCGTGTCGGGCGTCGTCGCCTCGCAGTTCTCGGACGAGCGCGCCAGCGTGGGCCGGCTGCTCCTCGCCCTGGACCGCGCCTCCGAGTACGACGTGCGCGCGGACGGAACGCGGGTCGTCATCTCCGTGGACGGTGGTCCGGGTGCTCCGGCAGCGGCCAGCGCCGCGACGGCGGGGACTCCGGCGCCAGCGAAGGTGGCGAAGGCCTCCGCGTCGAACGAGGCTCCTGCGGCGAAGGCCACGGCGCCTGCCAAGGTCTCCGCGCAGCCTGAGGTTGCCCGCACGGCGGCCGCAGCCCCGACGAAGGCGGCCACGGCCCCAGTGAAGACCGAAGCCGCCCCCGTGGCGCGGGAGGAGCAGGCATCCGCACCGGGCGCCGCTGCTCTCGCCGAGAACGTGGTGGCCGCGGAGGCGGACGAGCGTGAGGTGTCCAGACCCGCTCGCCGTATCACCGCGTTGACGCTGAGCAGCGAGGCGCTGCGCGTGCGCACGGACGGCGAGGTGGCCCGCTACGAGGTCCTCCAGTTGGAGAACCCTGCGCGCCTCGCGGTGGACGTCTATGACGTGTCCCTCGCAGCTCGTGCGCCGAAGTCGAAGGGTGGCCCCATCAGCGAGGTCCGCGTGGGCGAGCACGGCGGCAAGGTGCGCCTGGTGCTCGACGTCCGTGGCGCCATGCCCGCATACCGCGTGGCGCGGCGTGCGGATGGCTTCGACGTGGTCCTCGGCGTCGCCGCCGAGCAGGCGAAGAGCGAGACTCCGAAGGCCGTGGTTGCGACCGCGGCTCCCACAGTGCCGGTGCGTCCTGAGACGCCAGCGCGCGCCGAGGCCCAGCCCGCCGCTGTCGAGGTGAAGGACGTCGTCTTCACCGATGCCTCCGGTGGTGGTCGGGTGGACGTCAAGCTGAGCGGCAAGGCGCGCTTCACCGTGGAGCGGCCGGACCCGCGGAGCGCGGTCCTCACGCTGGAGAACGTGCGGCTCCCGAAGAAGCTGGAGCGCAGCCTGGACACGAGCGCGCTCGAGACGCCG
>JAKEEX010000529.1 GCA_022616315.1 Myxococcaceae bacterium | reverse complement strand
GAGGCCGAAGGTGAAGGCCGTCCTCAGGCCCTCCTGACTCGCCTCGTCCTCGTACCAGGCGGGGTGGCGGTGGCTGCTGTAGACGAGCCCCTGGATGCGCGTCACGCCGTGGTTGGTGCCGACGTAGACGTCCCCCTTGAAGGGCCCCCGCATCACGCGCGTGCAGGAGAGGACCATGCGGTCCTCGTCGTAGTGCCAGTCGTTGGAGTTGCGCAGGCCGATGTGGGCGAGCGGGCTGCGCGGGTCCGACGCGGGGTTGGAGGTGCCCACCGAACGGAAGAGGTGCTCCTCCAGCGCGACGGTGCCGTCCGCCTGCAGCCGCACGACGTCCAGGTCCCCCTTGCGGAACTCGGCGAGGCGCGCGTCGCTGTAGCAGGGCTCGCCCGGGCCGGCGATCCACGCGAAGTGCTTGCGCCACCAGTCTTGCGTGTCGCAGCTGTAGGGGAGCGTGGCGAGCTCGTAGGTGAGGTAGCCCACGTACGCGCGTCCCCCCTCGCCTCCGCAGATGACGGAGGAGCCGGTCGCAAGCCTGTCCGTGCCGAAGCCGCCGGCCGCCTGGCCCACACCCCGGGTCCACACCGCGCGGTCGGTGCCAGCCCGGAGCACACCGATGCGGTCCCCCTCGAGCAGCCAGATGTGACCCGCCGCGTCCACGCCCACGCTCTGCACGGGGCCCAGGGCGTAGCGCGCGGTGTAGTCCACGATGGGCTCGTCGGGCCACGGACCGGGGCCGCTGTGGGGCCCTGGCGGCGCGCCTCCGTCATCGCCCGTGTCGGGTGGGGGTGTGCCTCCGCCATCCGCGGAGGGCGGCTCACCGCCGTCAGGTGTGCGTGTGTCGCCTTCCGCGTCGCCCTCTCCGGGGACGCTCGCTCCAGGCGCATCGGGCACGCACGTCCAGACCCCTCCCAACAGCCCCAGGACCGCCGCTGTCACCAGCCCCCGTCTCATGGACGCGTTCACCCTCCCATGGGAAGCCGACACAGCAAGCCATGTGCCCGGAAGCAGCGTTCACACGATGGGAGTCGCGACTTCACAGGGTGGGAAGTCGTGCGGCCCGCCCGGGCCGTGCGCTCGGCACGGCGTCCAGGGCGGGCCGCTCTCTCGAGTCGTCCCGGAAGCCGGGGTGTCGCTGCACGCTCCGGCTGCACCACCGGTCAGTCGTCCGGGGGCTGAGTCATCCCCGGATCAGCCTGGTCCGGCGTCTCCTTCATGGGGTCGTCCATTCCGGAGCCGCCCGTCCCCTCCTCCATGCCGGCGCCGCCCATCCCGGCGTCCATCATGGTGCCCTTCCTGGGCTTCATACCGGCGTCCATGCCAGCGTCCATGCCGGCGCCGCCGGTGCCCTTGTAGGGCTCCTCGGGCCACATTCCCTTCTCCTGCGCCTGGCCAGACCCTGGGGCCGCCCAGGCAATGGCGACGAGCGCCACCGCAAACGCCGCAAGAAGCTTCTTCATGCAGTCTCCCCCTCCTTCGACAGAGCTGAAGCCGGATCTGCACGCGGGAGTGTGGGAGCGGTGGAGCTGCCCGCCAATTGCCGTCCTCACCCGGGGCTTGCCCGCCTTGCCGGTGGGCGGAGGGCCCCGAGGCGGTCGAAGCGCGAGAGGCGACTCCCTTGCGCGCCGAGCGCCCCGTGTGCACGCAGAGCCTTACGATGAGCGCTTGGATCGAGAGCGTGGCGCAGGCCGCTTCGCGGGCGCGGCCGGGGTGTCCGCGGGAGGAGCTGCAGAGGGCGGAGACGGAGGCCGGCTACGAGATGCCGGAGGAGCTCAGGGCCGTCTACGCACGCTTCGATGGTGGGGATCTCCCGGGGGACGTGCACCTCTTCTGCCTGCACGCGCGCGGAGGCGAGGGGGGCGTGGTGGAGAAGAGCCGGATGCTCCGGGTGGGGCTGCCGGCGGCCGGCCTGTGGCGCTTCGGGCGCAAGGGCGAGCACCTCAATCTCTTCGCTGCGCGCAAGTCCGCGCTCCTCGCGCAGTCGGAGGACACCCACGTCCCCGCGTGGGCGAGGCCGCTTCCCACGGACACCTGGCTGTACGGAACGTGGGCCGAGGACCGGAACGAGGGACGTCTGTACCCGTCGCTGGAGGCGTTGATGCGCGGCGTGATGCGCGGCGCGCGGGGCGTGGCCCGCGCGGAGCCTGCCGCGATGGAGGGCCCGCTGAAGACGGTGGTGCGACGGGTGACCGAGGGGATCCACGCACTGCAGCGGCGTGGCGAGGTGGGCGCGGTGCGTCGCCGCACCACGAGGGAGCCGCAGCCCCTGGCCACCGTGAAGCACCCGGACCGACGCCTGCCGACGGCCGAGGACCTGGGCCTCACTCCGGGTGAGCCTCCGACGCCCATGCCCGTCAACCCGCCGCCCATCGGGCTCGAGGGGATCACGTCACACGAGGCCCTGCGCAGCGCCCGTGCACGCGTCCGGGCCGCAGCGCCGAGGAGGAAGGCCACGCGGGTCCAGCGCGGAAAGGCCCCGGTGCGCAAGGCGGCAGCACGGCGCGCCGCCGGGGCCGTGGCGGTGAAGCGGGCCCCGGTGCGCAAGGCGTCGGCGCCGAAGCGTGCGAAGGCTCGTGGGCCGAAGGTGACGAAGCGCCCCACGGCAGGCAGGGCCACCGTGACGAGACGGGCCGCGGCCGGCAGGACCGCCGTGACGAAGCGAGGCGCGGTGGGCACGCGCAAGCGGACGCTCACGGCCCGCCGTGCCGGTGCGGCAGGAGCCACCGCACGGGCGCGGAAGACGCCGTCACGGCGACGCTGACTGTGGAGGAGCGGTCGACCGCCCCGGGTCGTTCGAGGGGTGAGGGGCCGACACGCCGGGCGCCGAGCGCGCCTTTGCCGCTTGCGGTGAGGGCTCCGCGGCGTGGGGCCGCGCCAGCACGAAGGCCAGCGCCATCGGCCGGCTGAGCAGCTCTCGCAGAGAGGCGGTGGGCGAGCCCGCCCCGAGCCCATCCGCAGCCACGCCCCACGCGTCCATCCCGAGCGCGTTGGCGATGAAGAGCGCACGCGAGAGGTGGAAGCGCTGGGTGACGAGCAGCGCACGGTTCACCCCGTACACCTGCTGAGCCCGCACCACCGAGTCGTAGGTGGACAGGCCCGCGCGGTCCACCAGCAGGTCCTGCACCCTCACGCCCTGCTCGAGCGCGTAGTTCCGCATGGCGGCCGTCTCGTCGTGGTAGCGGTCCGCGTTGTCCCCGGAGAGGAGGAGCTTGCCCACCTTGCCCTCGCGGTAGAGGGCGACGGCGGCGTCCAGCCTCTCGGCGAGGACGGGGGAGGGGACCCCTTGCGCGGACAGGCCCGCTCCGAAGACGAGCGCCACCGGGGCCCGGGGTGCCAGCGCCCGGGAGCGGATGCGGTGCAGGTAGCGCACCTCCACGTAGAAGGACGCGGCGAGGAAGGCGAGGAGGCCCCACACCAGGACGCGGACGGCCCGCCTCAGAGGGGGGCGGCGGGGGGGCGTGCGACGGCGGGCCATGCGCCCCCATTGTCCCAGGAGATGCGGCTCAGAAGGAACCCCCGGGTGCAAGTCCGCGTCGGACGGTTGACCGACGGCGGAGTGGGAGATATCAGGCGCGCGCATGGCGTCCCTCCGAGACATCCGCAAGCGCATCAAGTCGGTGAAGAACACCCGGCAGATCACGAAGGCGATGAAGATGGTCTCTGCGGCCCGCTTGAGGAAGGCGCAGGAGGCCATCATCGCCGCGCGGCCGTACGCGCAGATGCTGGATGACATGGTGGCGGACCTGGCCGCCCGGTCTGCGGGCGAGGAGCTGAGCCACCCGCTGGTCGCCGCGCGCCCGGTGCGCCGCGTGGAGGTCCTGGTGCTGACGTCGGACCGCGGACTGGCCGGCGGCTTCAACTCCAACGTCATCCGCCGCACCAGCCGCTTCCTCTACGAGAACCGGCCCCAGCTGGAGCGGGTGGAGCTGTCCACCGTCGGCCGCAAGGGCCACGACTTCTTCCGCAACCGCGGCTTCACCATCCGCAAGGACCATCCGGGGCTGGCCCAGCGGCCCACCTACCGTGCGGCGGCGGACGTGGCCGAGGCGCTCTCCGCCCGCTTCCTCAACGGCGAGGTGGACCAGGTCTTCGTCGTCTACAACGAGTTCGTCTCCGCCATCAGCCAGCAGGTGAAGCTGACCCAGCTCCTGCCGCTCCAGGGCTTCGTGCCGCAAGCGGGCGCGGGAGCTCCGGCTCCGGCCGTGGAGGTGCTGGTGGACTTCAAGTACGAGCCCAACCGGCAGGCGGTGCTGGACCGGCTGGTTCCGCAGGCGGTGGCCATCAAGGTGTACCGCGCGCTGCTGGAGAGCGTGGCGAGCGAGCACGGCGCGCGCATGAGCGCCATGGAGAACGCCACCTCCAACGCGACGGACCTCATCGGGAAGTACACGCTCACCTACAACCGCACGCGCCAGGCCGCCATCACCAAGGAGCTGATGGAGATCGTCTCCGGCGCGGAGGCGCTCAAGTAGGAGCGCCCCCGAAGGGCCCCGTCACCGCGGGACACCCACCTGGTTGGAGCAGGTGAAGAGGATGTCGATGATGGCGGTCTCGTCCTGGCGCCACATCGTGCAGGCGTCCTTGCAGAGGTGGACGGTGGTCCCCTCGTTGTAGAAGGACCTGCCCGCGCACGCGGACGCGTCCACCACGTGGGGGAGTGTCACGGCGCCGCCGTTGCCGTTGGTGGGCCAGAACTCGCCGTAGGTGTTCGCCATGCTGCTGTCGGGGGGGACCGTCTCCACCCGGAAGCTGCACCGGTACTGCACCTCGCCGGTGATCTCCTCCGCCACGTCCTGGAACATCTCGTTGAGCTTCAGGTACGGGCAGATGGCGAAGCGCAGACCACCCGAACGACGGGCCAGCTTCTGATACTCGAGGTCCGGCCCATCTCCGCTCCCGCCTCCCGTGCTGGTGCACACCTGGGTGACGAGGGGGTCCGGCGGCAGCCAGGGGGACTGGGCGGGCGAGCTCTGCTTGAACCCACCGATGATGTGGAAGCGGTAATTGCGGTCCTGGGCGGACGTCCCGAACCGGGGCGGTGAGAGGCCGAAGAGGGCCGTCTCGAAGGCGTCCGCGCTCATGTCACCGCTCGAAGGCTCGCCGTCGGTGACGACGACGAAGTAGCGCTCGGCGCCATCGCGTAGCCACTGCGACCAGCCCTGCGTCGAGGTGCAGCCGTCGCCCGTGTTGTATGTCGCGAGGACGGTGGTGAGGATGGCGTCGTTGCCGCCCACGGACGTGTTGTAGTGGAAGAAAGTGCTCGAATTGATGGGGCAGGAGTCGCGGTTGTTGCAGTCGTTCCCGCTGGGCGGCGCAGCGATGCAGAGGCCCTGTGCGGAGCTGTCCGGGGCGTGCTTGCTGATGAGGATGATGCGGTAGTCCACGCCGCTGCTGGCGAGCACCTGGGCGAAGTCGGAGTTGAGGTACTCCTCAATCTTCTTGTTCTCGTCCTTCATGCTGCCCGAGTTGTCCACGACGAGGATGACGTCCACGGGCGCCCGCGTGGGCGGGGGCGCCTGGTTGCCCCGGTCGTGGCGGTAGCGAGTGACGTTCTCGTCGGTGCTGCTGTTACAGTTGTTGTCCCGTGTGTCGCAGGTCTCCGTCGCGGGCACCACTTCGCCCGCGCAGGTGCCCCAGTTGCCCGCGGAGCACGTCTGGTTTCCACCCTGGCAGATGCCCACGCCCTGCGTGCCGCCAGGGCCGCTGTAGCACGCGCGCACGAGCTGCTCGTCCACCTGTCCGTCGCAGTCGTTGTCCGCGTTGTCGCAAGCCTCGGTCGGGCTCGGCGTCACCTGGCCGGAGCAGCTGCCCCAGCTTCCCGCGGAGCAGGTCTGCGTGCCCGCCTTGCAGACACCCACGCCGTCGGTGCCGGCCGGACCGTCATAGCAGCTGAGCGTGAGCTGCTCGTCCACCTGTCCGTCGCAGTCGTTGTCCGCGTCGTCGCAGGACTCGGAGGGGCTCGGTGTCACCTGGCCTGCGCACGTCCCCCAGTCGCCCGCGGAGCACGTCTGCGTGCCCGACTTGCAGACGCCCACATCCTGCGTGCCGCCAGGGCCGTCGTAGCAGCTCTTCGTGAGCTGCTCGTCCACCTCGCCGTCGCAGTCGTTGTCCGTCGCATCGCACGCCTCGGTGGCAGGCGTCACCTCGCCCTGGCAGGAGCCCCAGTCACCGTCGGTGCAGAGCCGGGTCCCTTCGACACACGCTCCCACGCCCCCGGTCCCGGCCGGACCGCCGTAGCAGGCCTGTAAGAGCAGCTCGTCCGTGGTTCCGTCGCAGTTGTTGTCCGCGCCGTCGCACACCTCGGCAGTGGGCGTCACCTGGCCGGCGCAGACGCCCCAGTTGCCTGCTGAACACGTCTGGGTGCCGCCCCGACATGGGCCCACGCCGTTCGAGCCGGGCGCACCGTCGTAGCAGCTTTGCACGAGCGCCTCGTCCACCTGTCCGTCGCAGTCGTTGTCTGCGTTGTCGCAAGCCTCGGTCAGGCTCGGCGTGACCTGGTTCTGGCAGGCACCCCAGTCACCCGCATTGCAGGTCTGCGTACCGCCGTGGCAGACGCCCACGCCGTTGGTGCCACCCGGGCCGTCGTAGCAGCTCTTCGTGAGCTGCTCGTCCACCTCGCCGTCGCAGTCGTTGTCGATGCCGTCGCACACCTCGGTCTGCGGCGTCACCTCGCCAAGGCAAGCGCCGGCTTGCCCCGCGATGCACTCCTGGGTGCCGGCGTGGCAGGCGCCCACGCCCGCGGTGCCGGCGGGGCCCGTGTAGCAGCTGAGGGAGAGAATCTCCGCCTGCCCGTCACAGTCGTTGTCCAGGCCGTCGCACACCTCGCCGGTGGGTGTCACCTCACCGGCGCAGGTGCCCCAGTCGCCCGCGACGCAGGTCTGCGTGCCGCCGTGGCACAGCCCCACGTCCTCGGTGCCTGCTGCACCGGTGTAACAGGCGCGCGTGAGCAGCTCGTCCGTGGTGCCGTTGCAGTTGTTGTCCAGCGTGTCGCACAGCTCCTCGCCCGGGGGGGTGTCCCCGCTGCATGCAGAGAGGACTCCGTCCACGCACGTCTCGACGCCCGGGGCGCACGTGCCCACTCCCAGCGTGCCCGCTGGGCCCGTGTAGCAGCTGCGCACGCCATTGGCCCCGAGGGCCGGGTCTCCCTCGTCGCAGTCAGGGCCGAAGCAGCCCTCTCCCACGCCGAAGCCGTCTCCGTCCCTGTCGTCGCAGGGCAGCGCGTTGCCTTCCGAGTCCACCCCGCCGGCCAGGAGCGCCTCGGGGGGCTCGGTCCACGCCACTTCCGACGTGTGTCGGATGGACACGGGCTCGTGGCACATGCAGCCACTGAAGACGGCGAACAGGAGCACGGCCTGCACTCCTGGCGTCACCCAGTACCTGGAACAAGGACGCATGAGACGACCTCGGGGAAGGGGAAGGGCGGTGCCGCTCGGGGTGCGGCATTGGGACGATATGGGTCCTCGTCCACCCACCGGCGACGGGTACGCAGGTCGTACCCGGCGTCGCTACTGGACAGCCTCCCCCACACTCCCGTTCAGAAGGCAGCATCGAACACCACCTCCCCTTCGACGCCGACCTGGTAGGCAGAGACGCGGCGCTCGAAGAAGTTGGTGAGCTCCTGCACGTCCTGGAGCTCCATGAAGGCGAAGGGGTTCTTCGCGCCGTAGCGTGGCGGGAGGCCCAGCATGGCCAGCCGCTGGTCCGCCACGTACTCGAGGTACTGGCGCATGTCCCGCACCGACAGGCCCGCCACGCCCAGGGAGAGCAGGTCCTCGGCGAACTGCGCCTCGCAGGCCACCGCCTCCTCGAGCATCTCTCCCAGTTGCCTGGCCAGCTCCACGTCGAAGAGCTCCGGCTCCTCGCGACGCACCGTGGCCACCACCTCGAAGGCGAAGGCCATGTGCGCGCTCTCGTCGCGGAACACCCAGTTCGTCCCCGCGGCCAGTCCGTGCAGCAGCCCGCGAGAGCGCAGGAAGTACACGTAGGCGAAGGCCGCGAAGAAGAAGAGGCCCTCGATGCACGCGGCGAAGCAGAGGAGGTTGAGGAGGAAGCGCTTGCGGTCCTCGCGCGTGTCCAGCCGGGTCAGCGAATTGATGGAGCCCATCCACTTGAAGCAGAACTCCGCCTTGCGGCGGATGCTCGGGATGGTCTCCACTGCCGCGAAGGCGCGCGCCCGCTCCGCCGGCTCGGGAACGTACGTGTCGAGCAGCGTGAGGTAGAACTGCACGTGCAGCGCCTCCTCGTACAGCTGCCGCGACAGGTACATCCGCGCCTCGGGGGCGTTGATGTGCCGGTAGAGGTTGAGCACCAGGTTGTTGGCGACGATGGTGTCCCCCGTCGCGAAGAAGGCGACGAGGCGCTGGACGAGGTGCCGCTCGGCCTCTCCCATCCGCTGGCGCAGGTCCGTCACGTCCGTGGAGAAGTCCACCTCCTCCACCGTCCACGTGTTGCGGATGGCGTCCCGGTACATCTCGAAGAAGCCCGGGTAGGCCATGGGGCGCAGCGTGAGGTTCAGACCGGTGTCGAGGAGCCGCGCGCCCTGCTTCGTGTGCACGGGGCTCACTGGCAGGCCTCGCAGCTCTCGGGGTTCTCGAGCGAGCACGACACGGCGTCCGCGCCTTCGGGGGCGGAAGACCTGACCTGGGCGGTGGCCTCCACCGTCGTCTTGGCGATGCGTGTCGCGGGCCGCGAGCGCAGGTAGTACGTCGTCTTGAGCCCCCGCTTCCAGGCGTACATGTACATGGAGCTGAGCTGGCCGATGTTGGGCGACTCGATGAAGAGGTTGAGCGACTGGCTCTGGTCCACGAAGGGCCCCCGGCCCGCCGCCAGGTCGACGAGCGCACGCATGGGCAGCTCCCACGCGGTGCGGAAGAGGTGCCGCAGCTCCGCGGGAATCTCCGGGATGCGCTGCACCGAGCCCTCCTCGAGCTTGAGGCGGCTGCGCAGGGCCTCGTTCCACAGGCCCAGCCGCTTCAGCTCCTCCACGAGGTAGCGGTTCACCTGGAGGAAGTCACCGGAGAGTGTCTCGCGCTTGAAGAGGTTGGACACCTGGGGCTCGATGCACTCGTAGCACCCGGCGATGGACGCAATGGTCGCCGTGGGCGCGATGGCCACGAGCAGCGAGTTGCGCAGACCCGTCTTGTGGATGCGCTGCCGGAGCGCCTCCCACCGCGCTGCATCCTCCGGTGTGGCGCCCCAGGCGTCGAACTGCAGCTCGCCCCGCGCCGCCCGTGTCTCGGGGAAGGCGGGGTGGGAGCCGTGCTGAGAGGCCAGCTCGCAGGAGGTGGCGAGGGCGTGGAAGTACACCTCCTCGCCGATGCGCCGGGAGAGCGTCGCCGCCTCGGGGGAGTCGAAGGCCAGGCGCAGCTGGAAGAAGACGTCCTGCAGGCCCATCACCCCGAGCCCCACCGGGCGCCAGCGCGCGTTGGACGCTGCGGCCTTCGGAAGCGGGTAGAAGTTGAGGTCGATGACGCGGTCGAGCTGGCGGACGGCGGTGCGCACCGTGCGTGCGAGCTTCTCCCAGTCGAAGGTGAGCGCCCCGTCCTCCCCGGAGCGCGTGTGCCGCGCCAGGTTGATGGAGCCGAGGTTGCACACCGCCACCTCGTCCGCCGACGTCACCTCGAGGATCTCGGTGCAGAGGTTGGAGAGGTGGACGGTGCGGCCCGGCAGCGCGGTCTGGTTGCAGGCGCGGTTGGACGCGTCCTTGAAGGTCATCCAGCCGTTCCCGGTCTGCGCCAGCGTGCGCATCATGCGCGCGTAGAGCTCGCGGGCCTTCAGCGTCTTCACCGCCAGGCCGTCGCGCTCGGCCTGCTCGTAGGCGCGCTCGAAGGGCTCACCGAAGAGGTCCGGCAGGTGGGGCACCGACTTCGGGTCGAAGAGGGACCAGTCGGCGTCCGCCTCCACGCGCCGCATGAAGAGGTCCGGCACCCAGTTGGCGAGGTTGAGGTTGTGGGTGCGGCGCGCCTCGTCACCCGTGTTGTCGCGGAGCTCGAGGAACTCCTCCACGTCCGCGTGCCACGGCTCCAGGTAGACGCACGCCGCGCCCTTGCGCTTGCCGCCCTGGTTCACCGCGGCCACGGAGGCGTCGAGCGTCTTGAGCCACGGCACGATGCCGTTGGAGTGGCCGTTGGTGCTCGTGATGAGCGAGCCGCGCGAGCGGACGCGGTGGAACGCCAGCCCGATGCCCCCGGAGAACTTGGAGAGGAGCGCCACGTCCGTGTAGCGCTGGTAGATGTCCTCGAGCGCGTCCGCCGGCGAGTCGAGCAGGAAGCAGGAGGAGAGCTGCTCGTGGCGGGTGCCCGCGTTGAAGAGGGTGGGGGAGGAGGGCAGGTACTCGAGCGCGGAGAGGAGCCGGTAGAGCTCCAGCGCCTCCTGCACGGAGTCCCCGAGCGCCACGGCGATGCGCAGGAAGAAGTACTGCGGCGTCTCCAGCACCTCGCGGCGGGTGGGGTGGCGCAGGAGGTAGCGGTCGTAGACGGTGCGCAGGCCGAAGTACTCGAAGAGCTGGTCGCGCGAGGGGTCCACGGCGTCGTTCAGCTTGCGCGCGTGGGCGGCCACGAGCTTCGCCACGCGCTCCCCCACGAGCCCCAGGCGGTGGGCCGCAGCGATGGACTGGGAGAAGGAGTGCACCTCCTGCCCGGCCACCTCCTTGGAGATGACGGTGGCGAGCAGGCGCGCGGCGAGCCGTGCGTACTCGGGCTCCTCCACGGTGAGGGACGCCGCGGTCTGGATGGAGAGCTGGTCCAGCTCCTTCGTGGTGGCGCCGTCGTACAGCCCGGCGATGGTGCGCGTGGCCACGCGGAGCGCGTCCACGTGGGGCAGGCCCTCGCAGCAGCGGCTCACGGCGCGGACGATCTTGTTCAGGTCCACCGGCTCGTGCGTGCCGTTGCGCTTGCGCACGCGCATGGTCGTGGGGGTGGGGACTGCGGCTTCTGTGGCCAGCATGGTCTTCCCTTCGTCTCGGCTCGTGGCGACGCATCCGGTCGCCGCGAGGCAGGGAGGGGGAAGAGGCGGGCCGTGGTGAAGGCGCGGGTGCGTCGGCGCCACGGCCGACCCACGCCCCCTCGGGCTGTGTGGACCCACGAGGGGGAGCGGAGGTGAAGCAGCGCGGGAGGCCCGTGCCGACGCACCCGACCGCCTCCCCTCGGAGGACTCAAGGTCGAACCGCGCGCGGATGTCTCCCCGCACACGGGCGCCGGCAGGTCTTCGGGCTCACGAGCGCTCCGACCCGAAAGTCGGATTCCTACTGCCTCCCGCTTCCCGGCCGGTGAAGGCCAGTGCATGAGGGAGGGTTCGTTCTCGCTGACCGCTGCGGGGCAGCCCCGGATTCACACCGGGTTCCCTTTTCAGCCCGGGCCGCATGGCCCAGGCACCAGCACGCGAGCGGATCTACGGGAGGTGAGGCGCAGCGTCAACGCGGGTGTGCAACTCCGCGGAATGCCTCGGGAACGGCGAGATGAAGGTCAGTGCGAAGGCGACGCCGCATCTCCAGTTCAACGCCCTGAAGCTCAACGGTGGCTGACGCATGCTGAGTGGATAGCCGCTGCAATCTTGCGCGCGCAAGTACGAGAGGAGGCTCGTGAAGAGTCGAGAGTCAGTGCGAGTCCTCGTGGGGGAACTCCCCCGGTCAGCCCAGTGTTGCACGGTGCGGGAGACACGGTGCCCCGCGGCGCGCCGTGCATCCCGCACCCATGCTGACTTCATCCGCGCCGTGAGTGCCTCCCACCGGGAAGTGACCAGGTCATGCTCTCCCAGGATGGTTCGCAGGCTGCCTTGCCTCTCGACGCTGTACAGATTAGTTGTACGAAATGCCGACGAAGCGAACAGCGCGTCCTCCGCACCTTCAGGTCCGCCGCACCCCTGGTGGGGTCAAGTCCTCCAGACGTGCTGGCGCGCGGCGGCCCTCCTCGTCGGACGACACCCGCCCCCGCCTGCGCGTGTCCAGGCCCACGGCGGCTGGGAGCACCCGCGCCATCGAGGTGAGCGAAGTCCTGCCGCTCTCGGAGGCGCGCAGCAGGCTCAGTCCTCTCATCAAGGCGATGCGCCCGACTGCAGCCCCTCTGGCCATCAGCGTCCATGGAAGCGTGAAGGCCTACCTGGTCACGCCAGAGCAGCTCGACCACCTCCTCGCGCGAGTTCGCCGAGACCTTCGCGAAGACAAGGCGCGCCCGACCATCCGCGGCTCCATCCAGCTCCTCCGCTCACTCGAGGAGGGGAGCGCCGAGGCGAGTCGGACGCTCTCCGAGTCTGCGATGCCTCCGGACGATGAGCTCGCGCGTGGTTGAGGGGTATGTCGTCGATACCCACCCCCTGCTGTTCTACGCGGGAAACGACCTCAAGAGGCTGAGCAAGAGGGCTCGCGCCGCCTTCGAGGCCGCAGAGAGCGGCGAGGGATTTCTCTACGTCCCTGCACCCGTGGTGCTGGAGACATGGCTTCTCGCCCTCAACGGGACCATCCGGCTCCAGACGACGCTCGCCGCCTGGTGGGAGGACCTCGCTGCGTCAGGCTTCCATCCGCTGGACATGACGCGCGACGACATCCTCGACGCAGCCGCCCTCAGGTGGAGCCATCGCGACATCTTCGACAGGCTCATCGTCGCCACCGCGCAACGGATGGACCTGCCGCTCCTCACGAAGGACCACGCCATCACGGAGTGGGCCGGCGTGTCCGGAGCCATCGAGGTCGTCTGGTAGCGAGGGGGGCGTCACCACCCCCTCACCCTCGACCCACCTCACGCGCTAATTCTCGCCCCCCGCTGCCTGCTGCTCGGCCTCGAGCTCCGGCTCGGACATGGGGGTGCGGCGCATACGACGCTTGGGCGGAGGCGCGAGCTTGGGTGCCGAGCCGAAGAGGCGCTCGTACAGGTCCGCGCCCCGGATGCGCACCACGACGCCGGGGTCCTTCACCGGCAGGTTGCGCACCGGCATGGACGCCAGGAGCGTCTCCGCCGCCTTGGACTCGTCCGCCTGCAGCAGCCGCTCCACGGCCTGGCGCCCGAGCACCACGGGGAAGCCCGGCGCGCTCTCGAAGACGGGACGCAGCGCCTCGCCGTCCTCCAGCTTGTTGACGAGCGACTTGATGGTGGAGGCACGCACCGCGGGCATGTCCACCGGGTGCACCAGCACCACCTCCGCTCCCTCCTCCAGCGCTGCCTGAAGGCCGGCGCGCAGCGGCGCTCCGGCCCGCTCCCGCCAGCTGCTGCTCTCCACCAGCTCCAGCGTCGGGTGCTGCTCCTTCACCTCCTCCGCCGCGTCCCCCACCACGCCCAGCACGCTGCAGCCCGCCTTGCTGAAGGTGGACGCCAGCGACTGGAGGAAGGTCTTGCCCCCACCTGGCTCGTGCTCCATCAGCGCCGTGGGGTGCCCCATGCTCCGCTCCTCGCTCGCGGCGAGGATGACCGCCACCGTCTTCACAGGCTTGCCTCCTTGCTCTCCGTTGAGAACCGGCCCCTGATGCCCGGAAGAGGCCAGGGGAGGGACCGAGCGCTCCGGTTCCGAGAGGGCAACCGTGTCCACCGCGCCCGGGGCCCGGAACTCCCCCGCTGCGGCGCCACGTCCACCAGCCCTCAGACCGTTTCTGGCCCTGTCCGTCAGTGCGCGCCGGAGCCGGAGGGTGGGGCGTCCAGGTGTTCCGGACGGGTGTGTGCCCCCTCCCGAGAGGGCGCTATCAGCCCTGCCTCACCCACCGCGTGTCCGCCCCGGGCGAAGGGCTTGCACTTCCGCGCCGTCCCACGTAAGGGGCGCTCCGCAAGTCTCCCATCGCCAGAGAGCCATGAGCGCGCAAGTTCCCACCGCAGGCAGGATCATCCAGGTGCTCGGACCCGTCGTGGACGTGGAGTTCCCGCCCGGCGGGCTCCCCGAGATCTACACGGCCCTCAAGGTGAGCAACCCCACCATCTCCCCCGAGCAGAACAACCTCACCGTCGAGGTGGCGCAGCACCTGGGGGAGAACACGGTGCGCTGCATCGCCATGGACTCCACCGAGGGCCTGTCCCGCGGAGTGTCCGTCCTCAACACCGCCTCGCCCATCCAGGTGCCGGTGGGCAAGTCCACCCTGGGTCGCATCCTCAACGTCACCGGTGACCCGGTGGACGAGCGCGGCCCGGTGAAGGCCCAGAAGTACCTGCCCATCCACCGCGAGCCTCCGCCCTTCGTCGATCTGAACGTGAAGGTGGAGATGTTCGAGACGGGCATCAAGGTCATCGACCTGCTCGCCCCCTACACCCGCGGCGGCAAGACGGGCCTGTTCGGCGGCGCCGGCGTGGGCAAGACGGTGCTCCTGATGGAGCTCATCCGCAACGCGGCCATCGAGAAGGGCGGCTTCTCCGTGTTCGCCGGCGTGGGCGAGCGCACCCGCGAGGGCAACGACCTCTACCATGAGTTCCAGGAGGGCGGCGTCATCAAGCTGGACAACCTGGAGGCGAGCCAGGCGGTGCTCGTCTACGGGCAGATGAACGAGCCACCCGGAGCCCGCGCCCGCGTGGCCCTCTCGGCGCTCACCATGGCCGAGTACTTCCGCGACGAGGAGGGCCGCGACGTGCTCCTCTTCGTGGACAACATCTTCCGCTTCACGCAGGCCGGCTCCGAGGTGTCCGCGCTCCTCGGCCGCATCCCCTCCGCGGTGGGCTACCAGCCCACGCTGTCCACCGAGATGGGCGCCCTCCAGGAGCGCATCACCTCCACGACGAAGGGCTCCATCACCTCCGTGCAGGCCGTCTACGTGCCCGCGGACGACCTGACGGACCCGGCCCCCGCCACCACCTTCGCGCACCTGGACGCCACCACGGTGCTCAGCCGGCAGATCTCCGAGCTCGGCATCTACCCCGCGGTGGACCCGCTCGACTCCACCAGCCGCATCCTGGACCCCGGTGTGGTGGGCCAGGATCACTACCAGGTGGCCCGCCGCGTCCAGGGCATCCTCCAGCGCTACAAGGAGCTGCAGGACATCATCGCCATCCTCGGCATGGACGAGCTGTCCGAGGACGACAAGCTCCTCGTCAGCCGCGCGCGCAAGATCCAGCGCTTCCTCAGCCAGCCGTTCTTCGTGGCCGAGGTCTTCACGGGCACGCCGGGCAAGTACGTGAAGGTCCAGGACACCATCAAGGGCTTCAAGGAGATCTGCGACGGCAAGCACGACGAGATCCCCGAGGGCGCCTTCCTCTACGTGGGCCCCATCGAGGAGGCCGTGGACAAGGCGCAGAAGATGGCCCGCGCCTAGAGTCGCCTCATGCGCGCTGGAGGGATGCTGCTGGCGGTGCTGGTGTGCGGGGTGGCCTCGGGCCAGCCCCGCGTCTCCCGCCGCTCGGTGTCCCACAGCGGCCTCTACCGCGTGCAGCTGGTGGAGGAGGCGGAAGGGCGCTGTCGCCTCGAGGTGGAGAGCGACAGCGGCCTGAGGTGGGCGCTGCCGCGGTGCGTGGGGATGGTGGACGACGCCTTCTTCGTCAGCCGTGACGGCGAGCGGGTGTGGGTGGTGCACACCCTGCCGCGGAAGGTGCCGGGGAAGGCGAAGCGGGAGTGGGTGGGCCGCAGGGCTGTGAAGGTGCCTGCGTGGGTGGACGTGGTGGTGGTCGAGAAGTTCGACCGGCGCGGCACGCGGCTGGATGCGCGGCGGCTGTCGGCGTTGATGAGCACGGCGGGCTACGAGAAGGTGCGCGAGCTCTCGCACCACTTCCACTGGCTCGCGGGCGTGGGCGGGGTGCCTGGCAAGGCGCCCCACTTGGACGCCGCGGGCCGGGTGGAGCTCGTGACGGTGGAAGGCAAGACGGTGGTGCTGCCGCTCGAGTAGGGCGGCGAAGGATTGGCTCGAGATGGCAAAGCTGACGGTGGAGATTGTCACCCCGGAGAGGCGCATCCTGTCCGTGCAGGCGGACGAGGTGGTGGTTCCCGGCGCCGAGGGCCTCTTCGGCGTGCGCCCGCGCCACACCGCCTACCTGGCCCTGATGCAGCCGGGGCCGCTGACGGTGCGCGAGGGTGGCTCGAGCCAGGTGTTCTTCGTGGCCGGCGGCTTCGCCGAGGTGTCGTCGGACAAGGTGCTGGTGCTCGCGGACCAGGCCGAGCCCGTGGGCACCATCGACGTGGCGGCCGCCGAGGCCCGGCTCGTGGAGGCCCAGAAGCGCCTGGCGGCCCTGGCCGAGGCGGACGCACGCTACGAGGTGGAGATGGCCACCGTGCGCCGCGAGTCCGCGCGCATCGCCGCCTCCGGCCGGCGCTAGAGACCCTCGCGAGCTGCTCGAGGAGGCCCCATGGCGGCCGTGCCCCCGACGCTTACGCTCTTCCACCGGCTTGCCGAGCCCGCGAGCGCACGCGTGCGCCGCTACGTGGTGGAGTTCTCCCTCAAGGACAGGGTGGACTTCCGCAACGTCGGCTACCCCGAGGCCGAGGCGGACCTCCTTGCGCGCGGTGGTCACACCACGCCTGCGCTGTGGGATGGCCACACCCTTCACCAGGGAGCGGAGGCCGTCCTCGCGCGTTTGCAAGCGGTGGTGAACCTGGGGCGCGAGTAGCGACGCCCATCCGACGCGCGTGTGCCTCTCCCTCGTGTTGTCAAGACGGTGACGGAGCGGCGCAAACGGGTAAGGTTCGCTCCTCGCTCCGATGCCGCTGACAGTCGCCGAGTTCCAGGACAGGTACCAGGCCGCCGTCCTGGGCCTTGCGATAGGCGACGCCCTGGGCTTCCCCTTGCGCGGGGTGCCGCGGGCGTCGCTCTGGCGCGCGCCGTCCCTGGCGGATGACTTCGCGCCGCGTCCGCGTGGGCGCTTCGCCAAGGGACAGTTCTCCGACGACACGCAGCTGATGCTGGCCTCCGCGGACAGCGTGGTGCGCGAGCAGAAGGTGGACGGGCGCTCGCTCGCGGCGCACTACGCGTGGCTGTGGCAGCAGGGCGTCATCCTCCAGCCGCCGCGCCCGCTGGCGGACGCGCTGCAGCGTCTTTCCGGGGGTGCATCCTGGATGAGCGCCGGGGCGCCGGCCGGAACGCGGGACCCGTCGGTCTTGAGCCGCGCGCTGGTGTGCGGGCTGTGGAACGCGGGGCAGGTGGCGCGCCTGAGCCACGACGCGGAGGTGATGGCCATCGTCACCCACAAGGACGCCGTGTGCGCGGCAGCGGCGGCGGCCTACGCGCGCGCGGTGGGCCTGGGGCTCGAGGACGTCACGCTCACGCCGCAGGAGTTCTGCGAGGAGCTCGCGCACGCGGCGAGCACCCACGACGCAGGGCTCGCCGAGGAGCTGCGCTACCTGCACCGCGCGCTCGCCTGGGACGTGGGCCAGGCGCTCGGACAGCTCAGTCGCATCGGGGTTCCGCCCTCCCAGCTGGAGGTGGAGGAGGGGCTGCCCGCGCACGTGGTACCGGTGCTGCTCACCGCGCTGTACGCGGCACTGAAGGTGCCCAACGACTACCGGGCCGCCGTCACGCTGGCGCTGCAGGCCGGCGGCGAGTCGGACGTGGCGGCCGCGCTCTGCGGGGGCCTCCTGGGCGCGCACCTGGGGACCGAGGCGCTGCCGTCGCGCCTCAGGCGCACCATCCTCTACTCGGACCACCTCCACGACACGGCTCAGAGGCTGTGGCAGGCGCGCCTGGCGGCCGCGTCCGTGGCGCCCCTCGTCACCGCCCGCTCACGCCGCTCCTGAGCCACGTCCCCACGCCCGCTGGCAGAGGGACGCAGCCACTTCCCCTCTCCCCCTGGGAGAGGGAAAGGGTGAGGGGGCCTAGGCGAAGCCCGAGTCCCCTGGTGGACGTCCAGGCGGGCGCAGAGCACTTTCCCCCGCGCCTGGCCGCCTCCACCTTCTCTCCGGTGCTGCGGCGGACGCTGCGCCGGAGAGCCTGACGGCCATGGACGTCGAGACGGAACGCCTGGACGCGGAGCAGTTGCGGCGGATGTCCACGGCGGAGCTGGTGCGGCATGCGCTGGACGAGACGCGGCACCTCGTGCGCGCGGAGGTACGGGTCGCCCGAGAGGAGCTTCGCGAGGAGGTGGCCGAGGCGCGGGTGGCCGGCGTGTTGCTTGGGGCCGGAGGGGCGCTGGCCGTGGCTGGCCTGACGCTCCTCCTCGTGGCGGTCGCCCTGTCACTCCCTCTGCGTCCCTCGAGTGGCGCGCTCCTGGTGGGGCTCCTCGTCCTCCTGGTGGGTGCCGTCGTCGGCATCGCCGGCCTCAGGCGCATCCCCAGGCGCCCCATGCCCCGCACGCAGGAGCGCCTGCGCAAGGAGCTCCGCCTCGCCCGGGAGTCACGTCATTGAGCGACGCGCTGGAGAAGCATGAGCAGGCGGCCAACCGCATCCGCGACGGGCTCAACCGCACGCTGCAGGAGCTGGACTGGCGCCTCCACGTCGCCACGGACCTGCGCTTCCAGCTGATGACCCACCGGGGGCTCGTGGCCGTCATCGGAGGAGGCGCCGTGGCGCTGCTGGCCGTGGGACTGACGCTCGAGGCCTTGCGGGAGCGACGCGCCCGGCGCCCGTGGGTGCTGCGGCGACGAAGGGTTGAAGGATTCAAGCGCGCCTGGAGGCACCCGGAGCGCCTGGCGAGCCGCGCGCGAGAGCGGCCTCTGCCCGCCGCGCTCGGACGAAGGGTCGTCCGGGCGTCCTTCGGCGCCTTCGTGAGCCGCATCGCCCGGCGCACCGCCCGGCGCGTGCTGCCCGTGTGAGGAGCGCTACACCTCCGCGGGCGGGCGGATGCCGAGCTGCCGCGCGTGCAGCGCGAGCTGCGTCCGGTTCTCCTGGCCCAGCTTCCGGTAGAGGCTGGAGACGTGGGCCTTCACCGTGCGCTCGGAGATGCGCAGCAGGGAGGCAATCTTCAGGTTGTCCGCGCCGGCCGCGAGGTAGGTGAGCACCTCGCGCTCGCGTGCGGAGAGCCCCGCGAGCACCGACGAGGCGGGGTTCTCCTGCGGTGAGCGCGGCTGCAGCAGCGTCTCGAAGAACTGTCCGGGGAACACCCGCTGGCCCCGCGACACCGCGTGCAGTGCCTCGACGAAGGGCTCGCACTGGCTGGTGCGCGAGTCCACGCACCCGCTCACCCCCGCCTGGAAGCACCCGTCGATGATCTCCGGCGGTGCGTTGTCGGTGAGGGCGAGCACCTGCAGGTCCGGGTGGAACTGGCACATCTCGCGGAGCAGGGGCAGGCGGAGGCTCGCGTCTCCCGGCACGTCCACCACCGCCACCTGGGGGCGGTCGAGCTCCAGCTGGGTGAGGAAGCGCCGGGCGTCGCTGTACTGGCCCACCACTGTGAACCCGCCGTGGGCCTCCAGCACCCGGGCGAGGCTATCACGCAGGAGGGCCTGCTCCTGCAGCAGTGAGACACGGAGCGCGGGGGACGGCGTCATGGCTACCTCGGCGCAATGAGACTGGCGCGACAACGCGGTGGGTCAATGCGCCAGGGTGAAGAGGCCCGCCCGAAAGTGCAATGCGCGCCGTCCCCCTCCTGGCGCTCGACGTCCGAAAACAAGCATGCCCTCCAGGCAGGCGTCACCTGGAGGGGGAGGAGAATTCCGCAGGAGGAGGAATATCGGACAGGGCCGGTGTCGTTTCTCCGCCGCTTTGA
The DNA here is from genome assembly GCA_022616315.1 of Myxococcaceae bacterium. Lineage (GTDB taxonomy): Bacteria > Myxococcota > Myxococcia > Myxococcales > Myxococcaceae > JAKEEX01. Next base: position 2,000 of record JAKEEX010000529.1, on the reverse strand, counting down.
CGCTCCTTCTGCTCGCGAGTCTGCTCTCCGCTGCGCCGGCACCTGCCCCCGTGGCCACGTCCACCCCCGCCGCCGCCTCCGAGACGCTCGACGTCCCGCGAGGCCAGGGCGTCCCCGAGGTGGGGGTGCCGTTCGGATGTGGCCTCGTGTTTCCCGTCAGCCAGGGCCACAACACGGGCAGCCACCTGCAGTACGACACCGACGCGTGGGACTTCCGCATGCCGGAGGGAACGCCGGTGGTGGCCGCGCAGGACGGCGTGGTGCGCATGGCCCGCGGTGACAGCACGGTGGGCGGCTGCGACGTGCGCTTCGCGTCCTTCGCCAACTACGTGGTGGTGGACCACGGCGGCGGCACGGAGACGCAGTACCTCCACTTCCAGGAGGTGGTGGTGAAGCCGGGCCAGCGCGTGCGCAAGGGCGAGCTGCTCGGCTACTCCGGCAACACCGGCTGGTCCTGCGGGGCGCACCTGCACTTCAAGGTGGCCACGCGCAAGGGGGGCGGGTGGAACAACCCCTCGCAGCCTGCGCGCATCCTGGGCTACGGGGACCCCGAGCGGGGCACGCTCATCTCCGCACCCGCGTGCGAGGCGGGGCCCGACGTGGTGCTGGCGCGCGGCTCGGACGGGGCCCCTGCGCAGCCGGCCGATGGGAACGGCGAGGGCGCCCGGACTCCGCGCATGGTGCGCGCGGCCGCCAAGGTGGACGCCGTGGTGGACGCGGTGAAGGACGCCGCCACCACCACTGCCACCACCGTGGTGCCCGGGAGCAAGGGCAAGCGCTGACGCGCGGTGCTGGTTTGCCCGCTGATGGGCAGACCGGCCATCGGTTCGGTGCGACTCGCCTTCGCCCTGCCCGGGTGTGAGGCGCACGCCGTTCTCGACAGTTCTGGCTGCGGGAGGACGCGGAGGCTCACTTCTCCGTTGCCACGCGGGAACGCAGGCCAGCAGGCGGCCTCTGCCGACGGTTTGTGCGAACGACCGAGCAGGGCCCACGACGTGGGTCTGCACGCGAAGAGGTGGCGGAGTTCCGCCTGCCAGTCGGGCACCGCCAGGTGCCGGGTCCACCTGCTCACGAACAGTGCGGCGAACGCATGAGCGCGTTGTGACGCGAGCTCAGATGCTGAAGCTGAGCGTCGTAGAGGTCGACCGCGGACGGCCGTTTCACCGTCGAACGCGCGAACCTTGACTCCCGGCCAGCTGCCCGAAAGGTCCCTGGCGCATCGCTAGCGACGTGACTTCGCGTCGTTGGCTGCAATCTGCGCATCATTCTCTTCGGCGTCCGCATCGAGTGCCGCGATGCAGTCGTCCGGCACCCGGTGTCCTCGCGTACGGTGTTGCTCCAGGTGCTCGAGAATCTCGGCTGTGGTCAGGGCGACGAAGCTCGATGCATCGCCGATGAGGGCGCACCGACAGCACTCGATGCCACCCCGCGTGCTGAGAAACACGTACACGTCCGAGTCTCGTCCGAATCGAGCATAGGCCATGGCGCGCTCCGATCATCTGCACCTCGGAGGCATCGGCGCGCAAGGGGCGCCGACGCGCGCGGGGTGCCAGACCGGGCGGGGGGGCGATGAGCGGCTTCCCGCGAGTGATGGCCAGGAATCCGCGCGCCACATGGGCCCCTCGGAACCAAGACTGGAATCACGCGCGAAGCCCGTGGTCCGGGGCGCACCCCCCTGGGGGGAGTCCAGCAACTGGTCAGACGGTCTGACCAGTTCGGCGACCTCCCCCAGGCCCCCGCCCCATCGAACGACGCCCGAAGTGCCGTCCCGTCCGAGCGAGTGCTCGGAGATGGAAAGAGACGTGCGTCCCGCCTCTGCGACGCACGAGCCCGTGGCCGTTGGGGCCTGCGCATCGAGCGAGCATGGCGCGAACACTGCACGTGGCTTCCTTCACGGGAGGGCAGCGTGAACCGGCTGGTGCGGTTGTCCCTGGTCGAAGAAGTGGAGCAGCGGCTCGAGCAGGCTCTGGCGGAGGGAAAGCTCTTCGCTGGCGGAACCT